>NZ_CP116899.1:5100000-5377578 GCF_030997045.1 Microbulbifer sp. TB1203
CGTGAGCTGGCCGTCCACTTCCGCAACGAGACCGCGGGCGATAACGCCGGCTTTGGAGAAGGGATCCCAGTTGTCCAGGGCGTACAGCTCGGGCTCGCAGTCGGGAAGAAAAAAAAGGGCGATGCTTCTGTTGTTACCCAGAGAGGAATCGCCCACAAGGGCACACACACCGGAATCGGCAACCAGATCTGATCGCTTGCAGATCGGCTGCCACTGGGGGTGGGTTATGGCAACTTGGGTCATGGTTTGCTCCTGAAAAATAAGCAGCAGAAATATTTATTTGTTCTACCGGCGGAAGTCGTATCCGGCATGGCACTCCGCAATCCTGGATTCCGGCCTTCACCGGAATGACGGGGTGTTGGATGCGAAGGCCTCGATGCCGGGAACCGGTTGCGGGACTGTCGGTCGGAGGGACCCGACCGACAAGCCTCCAGGGATGGATTCACGGTGTGTCCCGCAACCGGTTCCCGGCAGCGGGGCCGCCCTTCCACCCCTTCAGTGCACCATTAGGCCGGCTCGGCAATTTTTACGATTTCCTCTTCCCGCGCCGGGCGAGGCTGGCCGCGTTCCTCCACGAAGACGATTTTCTCGTCCGCCTGGTCAGTGTTCACGAACTGGCGGAAGCGCTTGAGCATTTCCGGATCCTCGATGGCGGTCTTCCACTCGCACTGGTAGGTGCCGACGATATTGGCCATCTGCGCCTCAAGCTCCTCGCAGATTCCCAGCTTGTCATCGATGATCACCTCGCGCAGGTAGTCGAGCCCGCCCTCCAGGTTTTCCAGCCACACCGAGGTGCGCTGCAGCTTGTCGGCGGTGCGCACGTAGAACATCAGGAAGCGGTCGATGTATTTGATCAGGGTTTCGTCGTCCAGGTCGGTGGCGAAGAGATCCGCGTGGCGCGGGCGCATGCCGCCGTTGCCGCACACGAACAGGTTCCAGCCGTTCTCGGTGGCGATAACCCCCACGTCCTTGCTCTGCGCTTCGGCGCACTCGCGGGTGCAGCCGGACACCGCCATCTTGATCTTGTGCGGCGAGCGCAGGCCCTTGTAGCGGTTCTCCACTTCCAGTGCCATGCCCACACTGTCCTGCACGCCGAAGCGGCACCAGGTGCTGCCCACGCAGGATTTCACCGTGCGCAGGGATTTGCCGTAGGCGTGACCGGTCTCGAAGCCGGCGTCGATCAGTTCGCGCCAGATTTCCGGAAGCTGCTCCAGCCGCGCGCCGAACAGGTCGATGCGCTGGCCGCCGGTGATCTTGGTGTAGAGGTTGTATTTCTTCGCCACCTGGCCCAGCACGATCAGCTTGTCCGGGGTGATCTCGCCGCCGGCCACCCGCGGCACCACGGAGTAGGTGCCGTTTTTCTGCATGTTGGCCATAAAGGTGTCGTTGGTGTCCTGCAGGCCCACGTGCGGTTTTTTGTGGATATGCTCGTTCCACAGGGAGGCGAAGATCGATGCCGCCGCCGGCTTGCAGAGTTCACAACCGCGGCCGCTGCCGTGCTTTTCCAGCAATTCGGGGAAGGTTTTGATTTGCTCCACCTGGACTATGTGGAACAGCTCCTGCCGGGTAAAGGCGAAGTGGGGGCAGATATTGTTGTTCACTTCCACGCCCAGGGCCGCCAACTCCTCGTCCACCACGTTTTTCAGCAGCGCGGCGCAGCCGCCACAGCCGGTGGAGGCTTTGGTGGAATCCTTGACCTCGGCCAGGGAGCAGCAGCCTCCCTGTACCGCGTCGACGATCTGGCCCTTGCTCACATTGTGACAGGAGCAGATGGTGGCAGTGGCGGGGAGGGCGCCGGCACCGAGAGCGGGGGCGGCGCCGTCGGCGGCCGGGAGTATCAGCTGTTCCGGGTGCTCTGGCAGCTCTATATCGTTGAGGTGGTACTGGAGCAGCTGGTCGTAGTCGCCGGTGTCGCCCACCAGTACCGCGCCGAGCAGCTTTTTGCCCTCACCGTCGGTGATCATGCGCTTGTAGATGCCGCTTTGCTCGTCCACGAAAGTGATTGCCGCGGCGCCCTCGGCGCGGCCGTGGGCGTCGCCGATGGAGCCCACCTGTACGCCGAGCAGTTTCAGTTTGGTGCTCATGTCGGCGCCGGTGAAGACTTCGCTGGTCTCGCCGCACAGTTGCGCCAGCGCGCTGCGCGCCATGGTGTAGCCGGGGGCCACCAGGCCGTAGATGAAATTGTTGTACAGGGCGCACTCGCCGATGGCGAAGATATTTTCGTCGGAAGTGCGGCAGGACTCGTCGATAGAGATACCGCCGCGCTCGCCCAGTTGCAGACCGGCGGACTTGGCCAGCTTGTCCTCGGGGCGAATACCGGCGGAGAAGACGATCAGATCGGTAAACAGTTCGCGCTCTCCCTTGAACTGCATGCGCAGGCGGCCGTCCACCTCCTCGATCAGTTCGGTGGCGGTGCTGGTGTGTACGGTTACGCCCAGGTCCTCGATCTTGTTTTTCAGCAGTTCCGAACCGCCCTCGTCCAGCTGTACCGACATGAGCCCCGGGGCGAATTCCACCACGTGAGCTTCCAGCCCCAGTTCCTTCAGTGCGTTGGCCGCCTCCAGGCCGAGCAGGCCGCCGCCGACCACCACGCCGATGCTGGCGCCCTGGGAGGCATTGCGGATTGCGTCCAGGTCTTCCAGGGTGCGGTAGACGAAGCATTTCTCGTGTTCGTGTCCGGGAATCGGCGGCACGAAGGGGTAGGAGCCGGTGGCGAGCACCAGGCGGTCGTAGGGCTTAGTGACCCCGCTGGTGGAAGTGACGGTCTGGTTCTTCCGGTCGATGGACACGGCGGTGTCATTCAGCAGCAGCTCGAAGCCCCACTCCCGGTACTGTTCAACCTTGCCCAGCGCCAGGTCGTCGGCGGAGCGGCCGGCGAAATACTCCGACAGGTGCACCCGATCGTAGGCGGGCCTGGGTTCGGCGCAGAAGACGGTGACGTCGAAGAGAGCCTTTTCCGGCCGCTCGGCCAGTTGCTCGAGGAAGTGGTGGCCCACCATGCCGTTGCCGATCACGATCAGTTTTTGCTTAACCATAAGTCCTGCCATCTTGTTCTGAATTTTCGGCAGGGAAGGCGCGGTGGCGTGGCACAGGCGCTTCCTCTTCTGCCGAAGAGTCCAGGCGCCGTTGCCTCGTTAGGGGGATAAATTTTTGTGTTGGTATCGGTAGATATTCAAGGTTTGTGCCAACCGGGGTTTTATGAGGTTTTGCGGGACGCCGGGGCGATATGTCGGGCCGTTTTGCAATAAATTGGTGCGCATTAAAGTTATTTGCCCCCGAATGGTGCCCGCCACCTCCATCTGTAGGAGCGGCGGGGCGGCCATCCGCCGTTGGCCGCGATGGGACTTGCAGGCGGGCCTGCGGCCCGCAAGCCGAGCTGGGGCTCGGCGCTCCCGGCATTCAAAGCAAGTGCAGCAGGTGCGAGAGCAGCAGCAACAGCGCGACAAGCTGCCAGAACAGCAGCGGATTGCGCTCCATCAGAGGGCGGTCCTCTCCCGCGGTGAACTCCGCATTGGGGGTGTGCAGGTCGTGCACGAATTCCGACAGCGCCGGATAGCGATGGCGCGGGTCTGGAGCGCAGGCCTTTTGCAGGGCGCCGTCTATCCACTCGGGGATATCGGCGCGGTGCTGCCGGGCGCTGGTGTACTGCAGGCCGGCGTAGCTTTTCAACTGGTAGTGGCGGCTGCCGAAACGCTCCCGGTAGGGATAGTGACCGGTGAGCAATTCGTAGGTGATCACGCCCAGGGAAAAGATGTCCGAGCGGTGGCTGGGACTGTCGCCGAAGAAGTACTCCGGGGCGGCGTAGTTCTTGCTGCCCGGTGGCGTGCCGTCGCGAAAGCGCAGGTGTTCCGCCAGGCCCGCGGCGCTGGCGCCGCCCAGATCGATCAGTTTCAGGCGACCGTCCCTGGTCAGCATGATGTTTTCCGGCTTCAGATCTCCGTGAATAATCTCCATCCGCTGCAGCCGGCGCAGGGCGCTGACCAATTGGCCGATAAAGTCGCGCACCTGCTCCAACTCCGGCCGGGGGTTCAGCTGCATCCACTGGCGCAGGTTCTGGCCGTCGATCGCCTCCATTACATGGTAGAGAAACTGCCGCTCGGGTTTGGGTGGATGAATCCTGATGATGCCGGGGTGGTCCAGGCGGCGGCCGGTCCACTCCTCGGCGATAAAACTCTCGATATAGGCCGGGTCGTCGGCGAAGTTCACCGACGGGGTTTTTATCGCGCAGAGAGTGCCGGTTTCCGTGTCCCGCGCCAGGTACAGCTGGCTCCGGGGACTCGCCTGCAGCTCCTGCAGGATCAGGTAACCGTCCAGTTTGTTGCCCGGGCGCAGGTCCGGGGGAAAGGGAAGCTGGCGGTTGTGGGCCAGCAGGTCGTCTCCCTCCGGCTGGGCCACCCGCTCAACCCGGCACACGGCCGCGCTCAGGTTGTCGCCGGAACCCGCGGCCAGAGCGGCGTCCACCAGTGCCCGGGCCGGATCGTCATCCCCGCGCTGCAGGATTTCCGCCATCGCCGCCGGGGGCAGGTGTTCGTGCACGCCGTCGCTGGTCAGCAGGTAGATATCCCCGGGGTGCAGGGGTTCGCGGCGGTAGTCCACTTCCACATGGGCGTCCATTCCCAGGGCGCGGCTCAAAAAGGTCCGGCCGGGGCCAAGGGCGCGGCTGTGGTCGCGGGTGAGGCATTCCAGCCTGCCGTCGCGCAGCCGGTGGATGCGGGAATCGCCGATATGGATCAGGTGGGCACTGGCGCCCTTGAAGATGACCGCGGAGAAAGTGGTGAGCCAGCCCTGGGCTATCTCCCCGCCGCCTCCCTGGCGATGGAGCCAGCCGTTCAGGGATTGCAGCACCCGCGCCGCGGCCTGTTTTATGGTCCAGGTTTCCGGGGTGCTGTAGTAGTCAGACAGGAAGCCGCTGACCGCCGCGCGCGCTGCCGCGCCACCGGCTTCCGCGGAGGCGACGCCGTCGGCCACCGCGGCCAGGGCGCCGCGGTAGCGCAGTTCGACACCGCCGGGCACGCAGGTCGCGCAGGCATCGTCGTTGTGCTCGCGGCGGCCGGCGAGAGAGGCGCTGGAGAATTCCAGGGCCTCGACGGTGGTACGGCTCGGTGCGTCCAGCTTAAGCGACATCGATCAGCGACACGCTGCCGTCCGGCAGTACTTCGGCCATATGCCCCTCGGGTTCTTCCATCAGAAGAGTGGCGGCGAAGCCCAGAACCGCGGTGGCGGCGATCACCAGGAAGAAGGCCTGGTAGGAAACCAGGCTCAGCACGGTGAGGTAGAAGACCGCACCGACATTGCCGTAGGCGCCGGTCATACCGGCGATCTGGCCGGTGAGGCGGCGCTTGATCAGCGGCACCACCGCAAACACCGCGCCTTCGCCCGCCTGCACAAAGAAGGAGCAGGCCATCGCCGCGCATACCGCCAGGTACAGGGGCCACTGTGCGTTGATCTGGCTCATAGTGAAGTAGCCCAGCGCCAGGCCGACAACCAGGATCAGCAGGGTGGACTTGCGTCCATAGCGGTCGCTGAACAGCCCCCCGGCGGGGCGCGACACCAGGTTCATGAAGGCGTAACCGGAGGCCAGCAGGCCGGCCTTGACCGGGTCCAGCTCGAAGGTTTCGGAAAAGAACAGGGGCAGCATGGAGACCACCGCCAGCTCGGAGCCAAAAGTGGCGAAATAGAGCAGGTTGAGCACCGCCACCTGTTTGAATTTGTAGCGGTGGATGGGTGCCGGCGGATTGGTGAATACCTCGCGGTTGATGCTCCAGGTTTTTCTGGCGTCGAGCAGATAGAGAAGTCCCAGGCCACAGTAAATCACAGTGGCCCAGAAGCTGGAGATCATGTTGACGCCCGTGGAGAGCTTCCAGGTGAGCAGCGCCAGCGCCGCGTACATGGGCACTTTCATTACCAGCAGCAGTACGAAATCCCCCGTGCTGGTCACTTCCATGGCACCGATTTTCTTCGGCTTGAAATAAGTGGAGCCCTTGGGGGTGTCTGTGACCGTGGCGTAGTAGATAAAACTGTACACCAGCGCCATCAAACCGGTGAGGCCGATGGCGTAGCGCCAGCCGTCGTCCCCGCCGAAAATCAGCGCGACGGTGGGCAGGGTCATGGCTGCGGCGGCGGAGCCGAAATTGCCCCAGCCGCCATAGATGCCCTCGGCGGTGCCCAGCTGGCGCGCCGGGAACCACTCGGACACCATGCGGATACCCACCACAAAGCCCGCGCCGATAAAGCCGAGCAGGAAGCGGCCCACGGCGGCCTGCACGAAGCTGTCCGCCAGCGCGAAGATAAAACAGGGCACGCTGCCCACCGCCAGCAGCAGCGAATAGGTGAGGCGCGGGCCGTATTTGTCGGTGAGCATGCCGATCACGATGCGCGCAGGGATGGTCAGCGCCACATTGAGGATCAGCAGGGTTTTCACCTGGTCCGGGGTGAGCGACAGGCTGTCGGCAATGGCCATCAGCAGTGGCGCGTGGCTGAACCAGGCGAAGAATGAGATAAAGAAGGCCACCCACGTGAGGTGGAGGATTTTGGTTTTCCCGCGGAAGGAAAACAGGTTCAGGGTATCGCTGGACATGGTGGTTTCCTTTTATTCGATTTTGCCGCGGGCATAAAAAAAGCCCACGGGGTTCGGCCTGGGGCCGCTGCCGGTGGACTTCGTTGTCCGTTCATTGATTTTTTGCCACAGGGGCGAACACAAGGTCCGCCCCTACACGCAAATCGTCATGTGGGTTTGGTATTCAAATTACGTGCCATCACTTTTGGCGCTGCAGGAACTCCTCAGTCTGCCGGTACAGCTCCGGGCGGAATGCCCCCGCGGCCTGCGCATTTACCTGGGAGAATTCCCGGCAGAGTTCCAGCAGCTGTGCTGCTTTCTCCTCCGTGGGGCTGCCGTAGTCTCCATCGGCGAACAGGTGCCAGCCGGTATTGGCCGCGGCATCGGAATCGCTGCGGCGATACAGCTGATCCGCCAGTGACGGTGCCACCACCTCTTCCGGCAGCCCCAGGTATTCCTCCCGCGCCAGCAGCGCGGTGGCGTCCCGGCGTTGGGCGGGCTCTGCCAGCCAGCGGCAGGCCTGCAGCAGTGCGGCGCGCAGGGCCATGTGGGCAACCGGGTGGGCGTTGTGCCAGCTTTCGGTGACCGCCAGTACCTTCTCCGGCATGGCGGGCAGCAGTGTATTGCAGGGGGTGGCGATTGCGCCGATGCCCCTGCGCGCGGCCATGGTGTTCCAGGGTTCACCCACGCAATAGCCGTCGATTTCCCCCCGCTCCAGGTTGTCCACCATCTGTTCCGGCGGCAGCACCAGCAGCTGCAGATCCCGGTCCGGATCGATCTCCGCGGTGCGCAGCCAGTGGCGCAGCTGCAGTGCGTGACTGGAAAATGGGTATACGGTGGCGAAACGCAGCGGCGCTTCGCCACTTGGGCGCGCGCGCAGGTATTCCTTCAGCGCCTGGCCGACCCGCCCGCCGTCGCAATCACCCGCCGGCAGTGGCAGCTTGCGATAGAGGGATTCCGCAAGGGTGATGGCGTTGCCGTTGCAGCTCAGGATCAGGCCGCTCAGCAGCCGTTCTCCGCACTGTGGGAGGGTCTGTGTCAGGGTCAGCGGCATGGGGGCGAGCATAGCGGCGGCGTCGGCGGCGCCGCCGATCAGCTTGTCGCGCAGAGTGGCCCAGGAGGTCTCCCGCTGCAGTTGCACTTTGAGCCCGAAGCGGCTGAAAAAGCCCATTTCCCGGGCGACGATCAGCGGCGCGCTGTCGGTGAGGCGCAAGTAGAGCAGCTTGAGGTGATTCTTTTCCGGGCTCAGGGAAGTAGGCATGGGTCGCTCAATTTTTTGGGGCTGAAGGCTCAATTTCCGGGCTGAAGATGTTGAATAATTCGCTCCGCCACCACGCGCATGGTGGAGTTACTGCTCATGGCCAGGTTGCGCAGGGTCTTGTGCGCGGCCTCTTCGCTGAGGTTCTTTTTGGCCATCAGCAGGCCCTTGGCCCGCTCGATGGCCTTGCGTTCGTCCAGTTGCTGGCGGGTGCGCTCCAGGGACTGGCGCAATTGCTGGTAGCTGCGGAACTGGGCCATGGCGATCTCGATCGCCGGCGCCACCCGTTCTGCGCTGATGCCCTCGGCCATATAGGCGCTCACGCCGGCCTCCACCGCGCGGGCGATAAAGCCCGCGTCGCCGCGGGGGGAGAACATGGCTACCGGGGTGGGATTCTGGCGGTTGATGATCGCCAGGCTTTCGAGGATGTCGCGGTCCGGGGACTCGATATCGATCAGCACGATATCCGGCCGGTGCCTCTCCACATGGAGGAGTAGCCCCTCGGCGCTATTGAGCTGGGCCAGCAGTCGATAGCCGGCCGAGCGCAACTGGGCACAGACCATTTCCGCCCGTTCGGGGTGGTCGTCGACCAGCATTATGCCGAGAGATTTATTCATCGCTATTCAGTGTCTTATTGTCAGTGACCGGTCGCTGCAGTCCGGTGCCAGCAGTTCGGAGTCAATAACCCGGTGACACCGAATGCCGCCGGGCTTTCTCTTGCCGCTGGGGAAAAGCAATCAAAAGCTGTGCCAAATGCAATTTCCAGGTAAACCGCCGGTGGCGGGCTGTGCTACCTTTAGCGGGATCTGTGGCTTTTGCACATTCGTAGTGCAGGAGGCAATGTGGCGGCCAGTTTTTGGTGCACCCTGGATGCCCCTGCCTTGTTTTGGGCCTTGTGAGGGTGCGGGAACCGGTGGCATGATGATTGCGTTGAATTTTGATGTAGATTTTGAACCCGAACTTGAGCGTTCTCCCGGAGGCTGCCAGCTCAGGACATCCAAACCGATAGAAACAAACATCCACAAACACCGAGCCCTCAAACCTAAGTTCTCCGAATAGGGTTTGTTGGCCGTGAACCGGTCTGCCCGGTTCACCAGGGTCGGCGGAGAAATCCGTCGGCCTCCCGAACTTGGAAAGGCGTTTGATGCTAGAAGACAATCTCGGGCGCAGGTTCTATTACCTGCGCCTGTCCGTGACCGATGTGTGCAACTTCCGCTGCAACTACTGCCTGCCGGAAGGCTACACCGCGGCGGACGACAGCCCTCACCTCACCGCCGCCGAAACGGCGACGGTGATCCGCGCCTTTGCCAGCCTGGGCACGCAGAAAGTGCGCCTGACCGGCGGAGAGCCCTCCCTGCGCGCCGACCTCCCGGAAATCATTGCCGCTGCCAAAGGCACCGCCGGCATCCGCCGTGTGGCGGTGACCAGCAACGGCTATAAGCTGCCCAGGGTGATCGATGGCTGGCGGCGGGCGGGTCTGGATCAGCTCAATATCAGCATCGACAGCCTGCAGCCGGACGAATTCGCGCGGATTACCGGCCACGACTGCCTCCCGAAGGTGCTCGAAGGAATCGACCGCGCCCTCGAACTGGGCGTGACCACCAAGGTCAACGCGGTGCTGCTCTGCGACGGTGCGGGGCGGCGCCTGCGGGACTTCCTGCGCTGGCTCCGGGACACACCGGTCACTCTCCGCTTTATCGAACTGATGCGCACCGGGGACAACCGGGAATTCTTTGCCAGCAACCACCTGCGCGGCGAGACCATCGAAGGGCAACTGGTGCGCGACGGCTGGCAACTGCTGCCCCGCGAGCGCGACGCCGGCCCGGCGCGGGAATACAGCCACCCCGACTACCGCGGACGCATCGGCCTGATTACCCCCTACAGCGAGGATTTCTGCAGCAGCTGCAACCGCCTGCGGATTTCCGCCCAGGGCCGCCTGCACCTGTGCCTGTTTGCGGAACAGGGCATGGACCTGCTCGAGGAGATCCGCCGCGGCGATACCGAGGTGCTCGCGGAGAGAATTCGCGCGCTGGTGACACAAAAGGCACCCAGTCACTATCTGCAGCAGGAGCGGGTGGGAGCCACGCGCAACCTGGCGATGCTCGGTGGTTAGCGGGATGAAAGTCTGCCCCGTGGTGCTCGCCGGCGGCCAGTCCCGCCGAATGGGACGGGACAAGGCGCTGCTGCAATTGCCCGGCGGGCAGACCCTGTTGCAGCGGGCGCAGTCGCTGCTGAGCAACCTACGGGCCCGAAACGTGGAGTTCCTGCCACCGCTGGTCAGCGGAAATCGTTCCGGCGGCATTGCCGATAGCACCGTTGCCCGCGGTCCCTTGGGCGGCCTTCATTCCGTGGCCGAACACCTCCGCCGGGAACAAATAGCCTGCGATGCGCTGCTGGCCATTCCGGTGGATATGCCGCTGCTGGGGGCCGAGCAGTTGGAACAACTTTGCGCCGAAGGGGTTGGAAGCGGAGAGAGAGCACTCTGTTTTGGCCGCTGTTATCTGCCGCTTTGGCTGCGCCTGGATGAATCCGGCCGCGATTACCTTCAAGGGGCCATAACGCCGGGAAATGAGGCCTCGATAAAGGCGCTGATCAGGGAATCGGGAGGGCGGCAGCTGGAAATGCCGCCGGGTAACTGGCACCTGAATGTAAATCGCCCGCAGGAGTTTGCAGAAATCTGCGGAGCGGAGAGGCTTTTGTAACTTTGCAGGATGGGCAAAGCTCGCGTAGCGGGCGTGCCCATCAAATACTGGTATTTACTACAACGGTTATTTGTAACTGCTCATCCCTGTAGGAGCGGCGGGGCGGCCATCCGACATGCCCGCGAACAGAGCCCGATCGCGGGCATGTCGGATGGCCGCCCCGCCGCTCCTACAGGGTGGTTCGCTTAAGCCAGTGCACATTCCCTATGAATGAGTAGCTACGGTTATTTTTGAAAATTGAGAGAATTTCAATGCAGCAGACAGAAAAAGGCACAGCGCTAACCATCGCCGTACTCACGGTATCCGATACCCGCACCGAAGAGACGGACACCTCCGGTCAATACCTGGCTGAAGTTGTCGGGGCTGCGGGCCACCAGCTGTGGGAAAAGAAAATTGTTCCCGACGATATCTATCAGCTGCGCGCCCAGGTTTCCCAATGGATCGCCGAGCAGGGGGTACAAGTGATCCTGACCACTGGCGGCACCGGCTTCAGTGGCCGCGATTCCACGCCGGAGGCGCTGGCGCCGCTGTTCGACAAACAGGTGGAGGGCTTCGGTGAACTTTTCCGGGCCATCTCCTTCGAGGAGATCGGCTCTTCCACCATCCAGTCCCGCGCCCTGGCCGGGATTGCCAACAACACCTTGATTTGTTGTATGCCCGGCTCTACCGGCGCCTGCCGCACCGCCTGGGAAAACATCCTCCGCGAACAGTTGGATTCGCGGCACCGGCCGTGCAATTTCGTCGCGCACCTGAAGGGGAGGGCACAGTAATGAGTCTGACGCACCTCAACCGGCGCGGCGAGGCCAGTATGGTGGATGTCACCGACAAGTCGGTGACCGAGCGCAGTGCGCGCGCCGAATCCTGCGTGCAGATGAGTGCGGATGCCTTTGAACAAATGCTCGCGGGACAGAATAAAAAGGGCGACGTGCTGGCCACCGCGCGGATAGCCGGCATCCAGGCGGCGAAGAAAACTGCCGACCTGATCCCCCTCTGCCATCCACTGGCGCTCACCAAGGTGCAGTTGGATTTTGTTTTGGAGCGCGAGACCCTCAGCGTCAGAATTCTCAGTTTCTGCCGCCTGGCCGGGCGCACCGGAGTGGAAATGGAAGCGCTGACGGCGGCTTCGGTGGCGGCCTTGACTATCTATGATATGTGCAAGGCGGTGGACCCGGCCATGGTGATCGGCCCCACTCGCCTGTTGGAAAAAAGCGGCGGCAAGCTGGGTCACTGGCGACGGGCGCCGGACCTGGAGGAGGAGTACTGGTGATCAGGGTCTTGTTTTTCGCCGGGCTGCGGGAAAAGCTCGATTGCGCCGCACTGGAAGTGGACAGCGGGGGCCTCGAGACCTTGGCGGATCTGCGCGAGAAATTGAGCGAGCGCGGCGATCCATGGCGGCGGGCGCTGATGGACGCCAGCCTGCAGATGGCGCTCAACCAGCATCTCGCTACGGCGGCCAGCCCGGTGGCGGCCGGCGACGAAGTGGCTTTCTTTCCGCCAGTCACCGGGGGCTGAAAAATGGCTGTCTCGGTAGCGGTGCAGCTGGAGGCTTTCGATGTGGGCGCGGAGTATGCGCAGTTGCGCGCGGAGAATACCCGCGACGGCGCCGCGGCGATGTTTGTGGGATCGGTGCGCGATTTTAACCTGGGCACCGGCGTCAACCGGCTGGAGCTGGAACACTACCCTGGTATGACCGAACGGGTGCTCGGGGATATCGCCGAACAGGCGTGTCGGCGCTGGCAGCTCGGCCGGGTGCGCATCGTGCACCGGATCGGCCCCTTGGACCCCGGCGAGGATATCGTCTTTGTGGGGGCCACCGCGGAACACCGCCAGGCGGCACTGGATGCCTGTGCCTTTATCATGGACTGGCTGAAGAGCCGCGCCCCTTTCTGGAAAAAAGAGAGAGGTCCGGGCGGCGAACGCTGGGTGGAGGCGCGGGAGAGCGACCGGGAGGCGCTGGAGAAGTGGTAAAAAACCTGTTCCTCGGAATTTTTTGCTGCCTGTTTCTGCTGTCCTGCAGCGAGCCGCCGCAACCGAAATTGCGTATCGCCACCGCCTCCAATTTCCGCCCGGCACTGGAAGTCCTGCGCGCGGATTTCGAGAAGAGCTGTCACTGCCGGCTGGAGATCGCCAGCGGCGCCACCGGCATGCTGTACAGCCAGATCCGTGAGGGCGCCCCCTACGATATTTTTCTCGCCGCCGACAGCGAGCGGCCGCGCCTGCTGCAGCGCGACGGCCTGATAGCCCCGGGCAGCTACCGCACCTATGCTCGGGGCCGACTGGCGCTGTGGATCGAGCGCAGCCTGCTGCGCACCGAGAGCGGGGCGGATCTCCCGGGGTTCGTGCCCGCGGCGCAGATTGCGCCGCCCCATTTGGCCCTGCTGCTGGAAAACTGGCGAAGCAAAATAGTGATTGCCGATCCCCAACTGGCCCCCTACGGAGATGCCGCCGTGCGGCTGCTGCGCCGGCTGAAGCTGTGGCGCCACCTGCGCGGACAGATGGTTTACGCCGCCAATGTGGGGCACGCGCAAATAATCCTGCGGGAGGGGCACGCGCAACTGGGGCTGATTCCGATGAGCCTGGCGCTGGCCTCCGGCAAGGGGGGCGACTATATGGCAATTCCGGAGGATCTCTACCCGCCCCTGGAACAGCGGATGGTGATATTGAAAAGCAGCCGTAGCGAAGCGCTGGCACAGCAATTCGCCGACTACTTGCTGGCCCCGAAAACCCAGCAGCGCCTGGGGGAACTGGGTTATTTTTCGGCGGCCAGTGCCCCGGTGGCCAGCACCCCGGCGGCTGGAACATGAATCTGAATCTCTCCGCAACAGACTGGCAGGCGCTTCTGCTGACCCTCAAGCTGGCGGGGATGACCACTCTGTTGCTGGCACTGCTGGGTATTCCTCTCTCCTGGTGGCTGGCCAACCGTCGCGGACGGCTGCGCCCGCTGCTGGAAGTGGTGCTTTCACTGCCCCTGGTGTTGCCGCCGACGGTGCTGGGCTTTTACCTGCTGTTGCTGCTGTCCCCCAACCAGCCGCTGGGCGCGCTCTGGCAACAGCTGTTTAATCGGCCGCTGGTGTTTTCCTTCCCAGGTCTGGTGGCGGCCTCCATGCTCTACTCGCTGCCGTTTATGGTGCAACCGCTGCTGGCCGCCTTCGACCAGCGCGCGCTGCCCCTGGCCCAGGCGGCCGCGGGGCTCGGCATGCCGCCCCTGGCGCGCCTGCGCTCTGTGGTACTGCCGGCTTGCCGCTCGGCACTGGTGGTAGCTCTGTCCATGACCTTTGCCCACACCCTGGGGGAGTTCGGCGTGGTACTGATGATCGGCGGCGCGATTCCCGGAGAGACCCAGGTAGTCTCCGTAGCGCTTTACCAACATGTAGAGAATCTCGATTACGGCGGCGCCCACCGCCTGGCACTGGTGCTGTTGCTGCTCTCCGTTCTGCTGTTATTGCTGGGCCGTTACTGGGGTGGGCGCCTCTCCGGTGTGCTGCTCCCCAGCCGGAAATCGCCTGTGGAAAGCGCGCTGGAGGCGAGGCCGTGACTACGTTATTGAGCGAGGTTGCGATAAAAGCCGCACTGGCGGAGGGCACCGAAGGTCTGGTTGTCGAGGGCCTGTGTACCCGGGTCCACACAGCACCTGCCGATTTGCAATTGCCGGTGTCCGGGGTGGTTGGGGTTTGCGGTCCCTCCGGTGCGGGCAAGAGCGCGCTGCTCTCGGCGCTGGCGGGGCTGATGCCGGCCCGGGGCTCTGTCTGCTGGTGCGGTCAACGTTGGCAGGGCCGGCGTTTCTCCCTGCCGCTACACCGGAGACCCCTGTCCCTGGGTTTTCAGGAGGCGCGGCTGTTCGCCAATCTTACGGTCGCCCAGAACCTGCAGTTGGCAGAGCGCTACTGCCGACGCCCGTTGCGGGAGCCGGAGCGGGAGGCGCTGCTGGACGCTCTGGCCCTGAAGCCGCTGCTGTCGCGCCCGGTGGAGCAGCTGTCCGGGGGGGAGGCACAGCGGGTGGCGCTGTTGCGCCAGTTGCTGAACAACGCTCCAGTGCAATTTTTTGACGAACCGTTATCCGCGGTGGATATGCCATTGCGTATTCAGCGTATCGTCCCCGCTCTGAAAAAGTTCTGGCGTGACAATCCGGCGCTGGTTTTATGGGTAAGTCACGATGCTGATGAGTTGCAACTGCTTGCGGAGCGCTTTGTGCACGTGACTGAAGGGAGAGTGACCGTTGCAGAAAAACCACCGGCGTCTCTCCACAGCGAAAATCCCCTTTCGGCTGCCCGTAGCCATTTGATGTTGCGGGTGCGTGAATTCCTGCCGGAGCATCAGCTGCTGGTTCTCGACCTGGAGGGCCAAGTTCTCTACGCCGATCGTGCCCACGGGCGCTACCGCGCCGGGGAGACTGTGCGTGCGATGCTTTCCGCAGCGGATATCAGTCTCTCCGTCGGCCGGCCCTCACCGAGCAGCCTGCTCAACTGCCTGCCGGTAACCCTGGTGGACAGCGGCCCCCTGTACGACGGCCGCGTGCGTCTGCACCTGGACTGTGGCGGCCGGAAACTGTGGGCGGAGATCTCCAAATACTCCTACAAAAAGTTACAGTTGAAACCTGGGCAATCACTTTTTGCACAGTTCAAGGCGGGGAGTTTGCAGGGGCTGTAGAGGACGATGGTGTGTGGCGGCGGCCCCCGACAGCATATTGTTGTTCTTTGGGCACCGATCGCGATGCGAAGGCCTCAGATCCCACAGCTTGTACTACATGTTATAAGTCCTACCAATTGCCGTTATTAATGAATTTGCTTTTCATCTTCTTCGAGGGCGTTTACACTCTCGCCAATCTGGTCTGACCAATTATTTTTTGAAGTAGTAATAACAGGGATTAGTTTAATTTGTAACTAAATGACAGTTATTGGAGGGAGCACAGCGGTGATTATAGCGATACCAAAAGAATCCGCGGCGGGTGAAGCGAGAGTGGCCGCCACGCCGGAATCTGTGGGGCGCCTGCGCAATCTGGGTTTTTCCGTGGCGGTGGAAAAGGGGGCCGGTGCCCCGGCCAGTTTTACCGACGAGGCCTACCGCGAGGCCGGTGCGGAAATTCGTGAAGATATTAAAAGCTGTCTGGACGGGGCAGGCCTGGTACTCAAGGTACAGGCGCCCACCGACAATGAACTGGAGCTGATCCCTTCGGGGGCGACCCTGGTCGCCTTTCTCAAGCCCGCGCAAAGCCCCGAGCTCCTGAAAAAACTGGCCGAAAAAAATATTAACGCACTGGCGGTGGAATCCGTGCCACGCATTTCCCGCGCACAGAAAATGGATGCTCTCAGTTCCATGGCGAATATTGCCGGTTACCGCGCGGTGATCGAGGCTGCACACAATTTCGGGCGTTTCTTTACCGGGCAGATTACCGCTGCGGGCAAGATACCGCCGGCCAAAGTATTGGTGATCGGCGCCGGCGTGGCCGGACTCTCCGCCATCGGCACTGCCAAAAGCATGGGCGCCATAGTGCGCGCTTTCGACACCCGTGCTGAGGTGCGCGAGCAGGTAGAGTCCATGGGAGCGGAATTCCTCACTATTGAAATCGAGGAGGAGGGCTCCGGCACCGGCGGTTACGCCAAGGAAATGTCCGAGGAATTTATCGCCGCGGAAATGGCCCTGTTCCGCGAGCAGGCCAAAGAGGTGGACATCGTTATTACCACTGCGCTGATCCCCGGCAAGCCCGCGCCCAAGTTGTGGCTGGCGGACATGGTGGACAGCATGGCCGAGGGTTCGGTGGTTGTGGACCTGGCGGCGGAGAACGGCGGCAACTGTGATTACACGGTAAGCGGTGAAAAGGTGGAAAAAAGTGGCGTAACCATTATCGGTTACACCAACCTGCCCAGCCGTGCGGCCACCCAGTCCTCCAGCCTCTATGCGACCAACCTGGTTCACCTGCTGAGCGAGCTCACCCCGGAAAAAGATGGTGAGATCGCCATCGATTTCGACGACGAGGTGATCCGCGGTGCGACCGTGGTGAAGGAGGGCGAAATTACCTGGCCGCCGCCCCCGCCCAAGGTTTCCGCGGCGCCGCAGAAAAAACCCGAGCCGGCGGCTCAGGTGGAAGCGGAGAAAAAACCTGAAAAGAAAAAATCGCCCCTGTCGTTGCTGGTTTTCTGGCTGGTGGCGGGCGGTCTGCTGCTGACTCTCGGACGGGTGGCGCCGGCAGAATTCGTATCCCATTTCACCGTATTCGTTCTGGCGGTGTTCGTCGGCTGGCAGGTGATCTGGAATGTAACTCACGCGCTGCACACGCCGCTGATGAGTGTCACCAACGCCATTTCCGGCATTATTGTGGTGGGCGCACTGTTGCAGGTGGGGGGCACTGGCTCTGGCCTGGTGACCCTGCTCGCTTTCGTCGCGGTACTGGTGGCAAGCATCAACATCTTCGGTGGCTTCTTCGTGACCTACCGTATGCTGAAAATGTTTCGTCGCTAAGGAAAAAGGAGAAAGACAATGAACGGTATGATTTCCATGGCTTATCTCTTTTCCGCGGTGATGTTTATTTTGAGCCTCGGAGGATTGTCCAGCCACGAGACCGCGCGCCGCGGCAATATCTACGGCATGGTCGGTATGGCGGTGGCGATTATCGCAACCATTGCCGCTATCGTTTCCGGCGCCTATTGGATGGTGGCGCTGGCGATGGTAGTGGGTGCGGTGATCGGTCTGTCGCTGGCGCGGCGGGTAGAGATGACGCAGATGCCGCAGTTGGTGGCGCTGTTGCACAGCTTTGTTGGCCTGGCGGCGGTGCTGATCGGCTGGGGCGGTTTTCTCGATCCCCGGGTACGGCTCACCGGTGCCGAACATATTGTGCACAATACCGAAATTTACCTCGGGGTATTCATCGGTGCGATCACCCTCACCGGTTCTCTGGTGGCCTTCGGTAAATTGCAGGGGCTGGTTTCCAGCAGACCGCTGACCCTGCCCGCGCGGCACTGGCTCAACCTGTTGGCGCTGGTGGCGACCGTGGTACTGGGCGCGCTGTTTGTGCCGGCGGACCTCTCCCCGGGCACGGTGATCAATCTGCTGATCATGACCGCCATCGCATTACTGCTCGGTATTCATCTGATCGCCGCCATCGGCGGTGCCGATATGCCCGTAGTGATCTCCATGCTCAACAGCTACTCCGGCTGGGCCGCCGCGGCCACCGGCTTTATGTTGGGCAATGACCTGCTGATCGTGGTTGGCGCGCTGGTGGGTTCCTCCGGTGCCATCCTCAGCTACATCATGTGCCGCGGTATGAATCGCTCCTTTATCAGCGTGATCCTCGGTGGCTTCGGCTCCGACGGCAGTGCGGAAGTGGAGGGGGATATCGACGGCGAAGTGCGTGAAACCTCCATCGACGAACTGGCGGACGACCTGAGAGAGGCCGACAGCATCGTGATTACCCCCGGCTTCGGCATGGCCGTGGCCCACGCCCAGCAGGCGGTGAGCGACATCACCGACAAGTTGCGCAAAGCGGGTAAGACGGTGCGCTTCGGCATCCACCCGGTGGCCGGCCGCCTGCCCGGGCATATGAACGTGCTGCTCGCAGAGGCCAATGTGCCCTACGACATAGTGCTGGAGATGGACGAGATCAACGGCGACTTTCCCGATACCGACCTGGTGCTGGTGATCGGCGCCAACGACACCGTCAACCCGGACGCGGTTGAAAAGCCCGGCTCCCCCATCGCCGGCATGCCGGTGCTGGAAGTGTGGAAAGCGGGCAAGGTGGTGGTACTCAAGCGCTCCATGGCCTCAGGCTATGCCGGCGTAGCCAACCCGCTCTTCTACAAGGAAAACGCGCGGATGCTGTTCGGGGATGCCAAGGACAGTTTGCAGGCGGTGTTGGGTAAATTGACAGGTTAGGTCTGTCGTCCGGCGGCGGAGGGAATGGTAATCTTGGCGGCTTCAATAAGTACAAGGAGCCCCGGATCATGGGAGTTGCCTTCCGCCGCTTGAGTCTGTCGACTTTTTTTGTCCTGAGTGCCTCTATCCTTGCCGCCTGTGGCAGCGGCAGTGGCAGCAGTAATGAAACCACCACCCTTAGCGACAATACCCCCCCGGTAGGTTGGCAGTCCGGTGTCTTTCAGAGTGCGGACACTTTCGCCAACCAATGCGCCTCGCCGCGCTCCGGTACCGATCCCAGCACCGATAAACCCTATCTGGATGTGGCGGGCTCGGTGCTCGACGAAAACAACTGGCTGCGCTCCTGGAGCCACAATACCTATCTCTGGTACGACGAAATCGAGGACCGCGACCCGGCCGGTTACGTCGATCCCACCAAATATTTTGAGGTGCTTAAAACCGACGGCTTAAGTCCCACGGGGGCCGCGAAAGACAACTTCCATTTTTGGATGCTCACGGATGAGTGGAACCAGCAGTCACAGTCCGGAGTTTCGGTGGGCTACGGCTTCCGGTGGGCGATCCTCCAGTCCGCCGCGCCGGGGCGGGAGATATTGGCGGCCTACAGCGATAGCGAAAGCAGCTGGCCGGCGGGGATCTCCCGCGGCGTCAAGGTGTTGGCGGTGGACGGCGTGGATGCGGTCAACGCGGACGACCAGGCCAGCGTTGACGCTCTCAATGCCGCGTTCTCTCCCTCCGCGAGTGGCGAAGCCCACGAGTTCCTGGTCGAGTATCTGGATGGCACCACCGCTACCGTTACCTTGACCGCGAGTGCCGTTACTTCGGAACCAGTGCAGAATGTGAATGTTTTGGAGACCTCCGGGGGAGAGCGAGTAGGCTATATACTGTTCAACGACCATATCGCCACTGCAGAGAAAGGGCTGGTCGATGCGGTCAACGAACTGAAAACGGGCGGCGATATTCAGGAGCTGGTATTGGACCTGCGCTACAACGGCGGCGGCTACCTGGCGATTGCCAGCCAACTGGCTTATATGATTGCCGGTGGTGAGACCACTGCCGGAAAGACTTTCGAGCAGTTGGAGTTCAATGATCAGCACCCCACCCGAGATCCGGTCACCGGCGAGCCGCTGGACCCTATACCCTTTATCGATGTTACGCTCGGTCTGTCATCGATGTCGGAAAACCAGCCGCTACCCACCCTGAATCTGGAACGTGTCTTCGTGCTCACCGGCCCCAACACCTGCTCCGCCAGCGAGGCGATTATCAACAGCCTGCGCGGTGTGGATATTGAGGTGGTGCAGATAGGTGCGGGCACCTGCGGCAAGCCCTACGGCTTCTATCCCACCGACAACTGCGGCATCACTTATTTCACCATCCAATTCCGCGGGGTAAATGACAAGGGCTTCGGCGATTACTCCGACGGCTTTATGCCCAACAGCAACTTCGACGATGGACAGGCCGTAGTGCGCGGCTGTGAGGTGGGAGACGATTTCAGCCGCCCCCTCGGTGATACCGGCGAGGGGCGTTTGGCCACAGCGCTAAACTATATCGAGGAGGGGAGCTGCGGCAGTTTCTCGGCCAGCAGCTTTTCCACTGAAGCGGCATTTGGAACTCGTCTCTCCGCCAGTGACGGACGCATTGCCAAATCCGCTTGGCGGCAGAATCGCATTATGCTGATGAGCAGGTGATGGTATGAAAGCGATAAATATGACCTTGTCCATGGCCGTTCTGGCCCTGCTTGTCGCCTGCAATTCGCAGCCAGCCCGGGGTGGGGAGAAGCCGGCATTGATCGCCGGGGCTACGCCCGAAAGCCGTGCCGAACTTCAGCGTCTGGTCAGTGAAGCTCTGCACGGCGTGCCGGTGACCCTGGCAGAGGATGTATTCACCCGCGAGAGCACCCTGATTATCGAGCGCAACCCACCGCAGAACCTGCAGCAGCGCCCCCTTCAAGGGCGCGATATGGATCGGCCAAAGAAATTCCGGCTGCTGCTCAGCGGCGAGCGCTGCTGGCTGGAGCGGGAGTCCGACGGGGAGCGCTGGGAGCTTGTGCAGGCGACGTGCGTACCTGCCGACGGTTAGAGGTTACTTGGGCACCATCACTACCCACTGTAGGAGCGGCCGTTGGCCGCGATCGGTCTTGCTAAGTGGGGCGCCGCTGATTCGCGCCATCCTTGGCGCTCACCCTTCCGGGCGCCTTCGGCGTCCAAATTTGTTCCAGACAAATTTGTCGCGGCCAACGGCCGCTCCTACATGGGATTAGGATAAGGAGGGTCACCGCAACAGGTTGGAAAGCCTGGCGTCGGGCTTCTCCGCGGCGCGAAAGATCAGCGCTATCTTGCCGATCTCCTGCACCAGCTCGGCGCCGCTCTTCTCACACAGTTCGCCGATCACCTGGTGGCGCAGCTCCCGGTCGGTCACCGCCAGTTTCACCTTGATCAGCTCGTGATCCTCCAGCGCCCGGTTCAGCTCCTCCAGTACGCCTTCGGTCAGCCCCTTGCCGGCAACGGTGACCACGGGTTTGAGGTTGTGGCCCAGGGTGCGCAGGGCTTTTTTGCGGTCGGCGGTTAAAGGCATACAATACTCCATCCTTATTTAAGCGTTGTATTGTAATGGGCCGATCCAAGAGCAGCCACCGCTGGCTGCGCGAGCATTTCAATGACCAGTACGTCAAGCAGTCACAGAAGGACGGCTACCGCTCCCGCGCCAGCTACAAACTGCTGGAACTGCAAAAAAAGGACCGGCTGATTGTGCCGGGTATGACGGTGGTGGACCTGGGGGCGGCGCCGGGGGGCTGGTCCCAGGTGGCGGCGGAACTGGTGGGTCACCAGGGGCGGGTGCTGGCCTCGGATATCCTGGCCATGGACCCGATTGCCGGGGTGGAGTTTGTGCAGGGCGATTTTACCGAGGAATCGGTGCTGAACCAGCTGCTGGAGCGGCTGGGCGGGGACCGGGCGGACCTTGTGATTTCCGATATGGCCCCCAATATGAGTGGAGTGCGGGACGTGGACCAGCCCGCGTCCATGTACCTGGTGGAACTGGCCGTGGATATGGCACGGCAGGTGCTGAAACCCGGTGGCGGCTTTGTCGCCAAAGTGTTTCAGGGCGAGGGCTTCGACCAGTTGATTCGCGATCTGCGCGCCAGCTACGCCAGTGTGGTGACCCGCAAGCCCGGCGCCTCCAGGCCTCGCTCACGGGAGGTCTATGTAGTGGCGCGGGGCTTCAAAGGCTAGTAGTCCTGTCGGGCTTAGGCGTTGTTTGGGTAGTGTCGACAGGCGAGACATTCGGTTATTTCTGACCTCAGCTCCCGATATGGTATAAGGGCTTCGCGAACCCTCTCGCCAGGGGCGGGCGCGGAGATACAGATACGCATGCCTATAATGGTGTGAATGCAATTGAACCGGCGTTGGTGGACCTTTGCTCCCGCAGGTCCCGCAGGCCGCCACCGGCGGTGGCCAGAAGAGCCGGATAAACGAAGGCAAGAGGGCGATCCTTTTGAACGATATGGCAAAGAATCTCGTACTGTGGTTGATTATCGCGGCGGTGCTGCTGATGGTCTTCCAGAACTTCAAGCCGCAGTCGCGGGATGAGTCCCTCAGCTATTCCGACTTTGTGCAGGATGTGCAGGCCGGGCAGATCAAGAGCGTGGTGGTGGACGGCCTGGTGATTACCGGCGAAAAGGCCGATGGCAACCGCTTCAAGACCATCCAGCCGCAGATCATCGACGATGAGCTCACCAACGAACTGGTGCGCAGCAATGTGCAGTTCGTGGGCCGCGAGCCGGAGTCTCCCAGCATCTGGCAGCAGTTGCTGGTGGCCAGCTTCCCGATCCTGATCATTATCGCCGTGTTCATGTTCTTTATGCGTCAGATGCAAGGTGGCGCCGGCGGCCGTTCCGGGCCCATGGCATTCGGCAAAAGCAAGGCGCGCCTGCTGGGCGAGGACCAGATCAAGACCACTTTTGCCGATGTGGCGGGCGTAGACGAAGCCAAAGAGGATGTGCAGGAACTGGTTGAATTCCTGCGCGATCCGTCCAAGTTCCAGCGCCTGGGCGGCAATATCCCCCGAGGTGTGCTGATGGCGGGCCCTCCCGGCACCGGTAAGACCCTGCTCGCCAAAGCCATCGCCGGCGAAGCCAAGGTACCTTTCTTCTCTATCTCCGGCTCCGACTTCGTGGAGATGTTCGTGGGTGTGGGCGCCTCGCGGGTTCGGGATATGTTCGAGCAGGCCAAGAAGCAAGCCCCCTGCATCATCTTTATCGACGAGATCGACGCCGTGGGCCGCCACCGCGGTGCCGGCGTGGGCGGTGGGCACGACGAGCGCGAACAGACCCTGAACCAACTGCTGGTGGAAATGGACGGCTTCGAGGGCAACGAGGGTGTGATCGTCATCGCCGCTACCAACCGCCCGGATGTTCTCGACCACGCGCTGCTGCGCCCGGGCCGCTTCGACCGCCAGGTATTCGTCGGTCTGCCGGATATCCGCGGCCGGGAGCAGATCCTCAAGGTGCATATGCGCAAGGTACCGGTGGACGACAAGGTGTCCGCGCAGACCATCGCCCGCGGCACTCCCGGCTTCTCCGGTGCCGACCTGGCCAATCTGGTGAACGAGGCCGCGCTGTTTGCAGCGCGGGCCAACCGCCGCACCGTAACCATGGACGAGTTCGAGCGCGCCCGCGACAAGATCATGATGGGCGCCGAGCGCAAATCCATGGTGATGAGCGAGAAGGAAAAGACCAACACCGCCTACCACGAGGCCGGTCACGCGATTATCGGCCGGCTGGTACCGGAACACGACCCGGTGCACAAGGTCACCATCATCCCCCGCGGCCGGGCCCTGGGCGTCACCCAGTTCCTGCCCGAGGAGGACAAGTACAGCATTTCCAAGCGCGCCATCGAGTCCCAGTTGTGCTCCCTGTTCGGCGGGCGCATCGCCGAGGAGATGACCTTGGGGGTGGACGGTGTGACCACAGGCGCCTCCAACGACATCGAGCGGGCCACCGAACTGGCGCGCAATATGGTCACCAAGTGGGGCCTTTCGGAAAAGCTCGGCCCGCTGCACTACGGCGAGGACGAGAGGGGTCAGCCCGGCGCCGGCAACCCTGTATCCGGCAAGACCTCCTATGAGATCGAGGCCGAGGTACGCCGCATTATCGACAGTTGCTACGAGCGGGCGCAAAACCTGCTTGAGGAGAACCGGGATATCCTCGAGGCGATGAAAGATGCGCTGATGGAATATGAGACTCTCGATGCCGAGCAGGTGAGCGACCTGATGGCGAGGCGCAAGGTGCGCCCGCCGCGGGACTGGCACGACAACGATTTCAGCGGCGGCAGTGGCCCCGCAGAGGAAACCGACAAGAACCCCGCCGCCGACAAGGGCAACCCCGTGGGTGGTCCCCTCTCCGGACACTGATCAATAAATGATGAATGCGGAATGCGGAATGGGATAATCCACTCCGCATTCAGCGTTCCGTTTTTTGTATCTGCTTATGAAAATAATTTGCGGCAAACACACCCTGGATCTGTCCCACCCGGTCGTCATGGGCGTACTCAACACCACCCCCGATTCATTCTCCGACGGCGGCACCTACTATGCCGGCGGCGCCCTGGATATGGATCTGGCGCTCAGACGCGCCGAGCAGATGATGCGCGAGGGCGCGGCGATCATCGACGTAGGTGGCGAGTCCACGCGCCCCGGCGCCGCGCCGGTCAGCGGAGCGGAAGAACTGGAGCGGGTAGTGCCGGTGGTGGAGGCCATCGGCGCTGAGCTGGATGTGGTAATTTCCGTGGACACCAGTACCCCCGAAGTCATCCGCGAATCTGCGGCGGTCGGGGCCGGGCTGATCAACGACGTGCGCGCCCTGGAGCGCTCCGGCGCCCTGGAGGCGGCGGCGGCCACCGAATTGCCGGTGTGCCTGATGCATATGCGCGGCCAGCCGGGCAGCATGCAGAGAGACCCCCGCTACGGTGACGTGGTGGAGGAAGTGGCCGCTTACCTGCGGGAACGCCAGAGAGCCTGTGAAGCGGCGGGCATTGCCAGGCAGCGGCTGATATTCGATCCCGGATTCGGCTTTGGCAAGGCCGATGAACACAATCTGGCCCTGTTGCGGAACCTGTCCGAACTGGCGCCATCGGATATCCCGTTGCTGGTGGGATTATCGCGCAAGTCGATGATCGGCCGCCTGCTGGACCGGGAAGTGGACCAGCGCCTGCCCGGCAGCCTGGCCCTGGCTATGCTCGCCGCCCAGCGAGGCGCGCGGATACTGAGAGTGCACGACGTGGCGGCCACGGTGGACGTATTGCGCCTGCAGCAACTGGTGGACAATCCGCAATAATTCCTGGGGCGCGGCTCGTGTACGCGCTTCGTCATTCCGGCGCAGGCCGGAATCCAGGCGCTACCGGACTGGATGGCCGGCATGACGAGCAAATGAAAAGTTGATTTAAAACAGGGTAGCTACACGGTGTGCTGTGCACGCCGGAAAAGGATGAGAGAGAAGTAATTGATGGCAAGACAATATTTCGGCACCGACGGCATCCGCGGCAGGGTGGGTGAGGGAGTCATCACTCCGGAATTCATGCTGCGCCTCGGCTACGCCGCCGGCAAGGTCCTGGGAGTGCAGAAAGGCGGCGGCCGCTCGCGCATCCTGATCGGCAAAGATACCCGCGTGTCCGGCTATATGTTCGAGGCCGCGCTGGAGGCGGGCTTGATCAGTGCCGGCGTCGACGTGGGGCTGCTGGGGCCCATGCCCACCCCCGCCATCGCTTACCTGACCCGTACCTTCCACGCCCAGGCGGGTATCGTGATCTCCGCTTCCCACAACCCCTACCAGGACAATGGCATCAAGTTCTTCAGTGCCGAGGGCGGCAAACTGCCGGATTGTGTGGAACTGGATATCGAAGCGGCGCTTGAGCTCCCGATGATCACCTCTGAGGACCTGGGCAAAGCCTGGCGGATCGACGACGCCGTCGGCCGCTACATCGAATTCTGCAAGGCCTCTACACCCTGGGGCTTCTCCCTGGAGGGGATCAGTCTGGTCCTGGATTGCGGCAATGGCGCCACCTACCATATCGCCCCAAAGGTGTTTCGTGAGTTGGGGGCCAAAGTTTCCTCCATCGGTGTCAGCCCGGACGGGATCAATATCAACCTGGATTGCGGTTCCACCAAGCCGCAGCAGTTGCAGAAGGCGGTGCTGGAACAGGGAGCCGACCTGGGTATCGCCTTCGATGGCGACGGCGACCGGGTACTCTTTGTGGACAAAAATGGCGAACTGGTGGACGGCGACCAGTTATTGTTCACCATTGCCATGCACCGCCAGCAATTCCTGGGCGGCTGCAACGGTGTGGTGGGTACCCAAATGAGCAACTACGGATTCGAATTGGCGCTCAGGGAACGGCGGATCCCTTTTGCCCGCGCGAAAGTGGGTGACCGCTATGTGCTGGAGATGATGCGCGACAACGGCTGGGCCCTGGGCGGCGAATCTTCCGGACACATCATCTGCGCCGACGCCACCACCACCGGTGACGGCATCGTTTCCGCGCTGCAGGTATTGCGCGCGATCCGCGATTTTGATGAACCCTTGCACCAGCTCAAGGGGCGCATGAAAATGCTGCCCCAGCACATGATCAATGTCCGTCTGGTGAGCCGCGACGGTGTGCTCGAACACCCGGATGTGGTCGCCGCCGTTGCCTCTGTGGAAGGGGAGCTGGCGGACCGCGGTCGCGTACTGTTGCGCCCCTCCGGCACCGAACCCCTGATCCGCGTCATGGTGGAGGGAGAGAAAGCCGCTCAGGTGGAGCAGTTGGCCATGCAGATCGCCACGGCGGTTGAGCGGGCAGGTGGTAAATGAATGATATGAGTGCGAATTCGTCTTCTATCTAGTAGGAGCGGGCCTATGGCCGCGATCCCGGCCCCTTGCGGGCAGCGGACTCTCATCGCGGCTATGGGCCGCTCCTACAGAACTGAGTTCTACCGCGCATTCATCATTTACATCCCCCGCCAATGCCGCTAAGATTTGCGCCCCTTGGAAGGAGCACGTATGCGTACGCCGCTGGTAGCAGCCAACTGGAAAATGAACGGCAGCCGCGAGTTCGCCGAACAGTTTTTCAAGGGCCTCGACCTGGAAGGGGTCGGTGCCCAGGTGGCTATCTGTCCTCCTTTCCCCTACCTGCCGCTATTGGCGGAGAAGGCGGGAGAGCGGGTCGCAGTAGGAGCGCAAAACCTCAGTGAGCGGGCCAGCGGCGCCTTCACCGGGGAGGTATCCGCGTCCATGCTGGAGGATTGGAGTGTCCGCTATGTAATCGTGGGTCACTCGGAGCGACGCTCCCTCTACGGAGAGAGCAGTGAGCTGGTGGCGCGCAAGTTCGGCGCCGCCCGGTCCGCGGGTCTGATTCCGATTCTCTGTGTGGGCGAGTCCCTGGAAGAGCGGGAGCAGGAGCGCACTCTGGAAGTGATCGATGCGCAGCTGCAAGCGGTTGCCTCGTTCAATGGCGGTGACTGCTGGGAAAATGCCGTGGTCGCCTATGAGCCGGTCTGGGCCATCGGTACCGGGATGACAGCCACTCCGGAACAGGCGCAGGAGGTCCACCGGTTTATTCGCGACCGTCTGGGCAGGGCCGGGACCAAAGTGCAAATACTCTATGGCGGCAGCGTCAAGAGCAGCAATGCCGCAGCGCTTTTTGGTCAGGCGGATATCGACGGCGCACTGGTGGGGGGGGCCTCGCTGGATGCGCAAGAATTCTCCAGGATCTGCCGCGCCGCACAATGAGGCCGCGGCGGAAACAGAACTTTGAACAACAGGGTTGATAGAACCCGGGGAAAACAGGTTTCCTGTCAATGGAAAAATTGGTTTTAGTCGTACACGTCCTGACCGCGCTCAGCATTATCGGTCTGATTTTGCTGCAGCAGGGCAAAGGCGCGGAAGTGGGAGCCTCTTTCGGTGGAGGGGCCTCGGGCACGGTATTCGGCAGCGCGGGCAGCGGTAACTTCTTCTCCCGCCTGACCGCCATTATGGCCACCGTATTCTTTGTGACCAGTTTTGGTCTCGCTATACTGGCGCGGCAGAGTGCGGACGCCAATATCGACGAAGACCTGCCGGAGATTCCCGCGGTGGTGGTGGAACAGCCCGGCGACGTGCCGGAAGTGCCGGAGGCGAATGCGCCGGAAACCGGCGCTGATATTCCGCAACTGGATGCCCAGCCGGCGGATGAGGTGCCGAGTGCCGAGGAGGCTCCGGCCGCTGAAGAGGAGGCTCCGGCCGCTGAAGAGGAGGCCCCTGAGGCTGACGACCAGCAGCAGTAACAGTTTTTGCCCAGGTGGTGGAATTGGTAGACACGCTATCTTGAGGGGGTAGTGAGCCTAGCTCGTGCGGGTTCAAGTCCCGCCCTGGGCACCATCTTGAAAAGCCGGCTCCGAGAGCCGGCTTTTTTTTTGCGGCGGCTCCGGATTGTATTCGGTGCGCAGGGTGCGCCCTACGGCTAAGCCAGCCACCAAAACACAGAGCCGGACCAGCGGACGCACCGCTCTCTCCCATCCTGCTTGTGGGCATGTTGCAACAAGCCCTTCGGACTTCTCTTTTTCTTTCTACATAACTTCATATTTTTGGAAGTTTGTTCCATCCAATTGCGCACGCCATCACTTTTTAAGGTTGCAGCAGGTGCCATGCTGCGGCAGCTAACATTCGGCTGAAATAAACCGCCGCTACAAGTTTTTTTGCTCGGGCGGGGAACAATTTGGCGCGCCGGATTGCGTAAGATTTGACCTGCCTCACATTTGGCTGTGCCCCGATTGCAATACAATCCCGCAGGCAGCGATGGGGATCAAAAGCCCTTTTATACACCCCGGAACGGCTATAGGGGGCAAGGGCGTTCATTGTTAGAGGTAGGCGATATGGGTAGAATTCTACAAATAACAATCCTGATGCTGCTGGCGTCTGTCTGTTTTGCCCAAGGTGTGAGCCGTGACGAGATCCGCGGGCTCGATGAACAGATTCAGGACGTCAAAAAAGATGTGATCGACCTCACTGCGGAGTTGGCGCAGTTGGAAGAGAAATTGCTCTTCCCCTCCAATACCCAGGCTTCCTTCTTTGTCTCCCTGGCGGGCGATGCCGCTTTCAGCCTGGAAGCTGTGGAACTCAAATTGAATAACGAAATTGTCGCCCACCACCTGTATACCTTTCGGGAAATCGAAGCGTTGCAGAAAGGCGGTGTACAGCGTATTTACACCGGCAATGTACAGACCGGCAGCCACCCGCTGGAGGTGAGCTTTATCGGCAAGTCGGCGTCAGGGAAGGAGTATCGGGCCAGTGCTGATTACACTGTAGACAAGGAGGTTGGGCCCAAATTTGTCGAAATCAAAATTGCCGGGGCCGAGTCCGCGATCAATTTCAAGGACTGGTAAACAATGCTGCCGCGTCTGGTTTCGACTCCGCTCGGCGTCGCGCTGTCTTCGCTGTGCACGCTTTCCTTTGCGTTGTGGACCTCCTCCGCAGCAGCCGCTCCTGTACGCGAGAAGGAAAACCTCCGGGATCTGTTTTTCGGCCAGGCGCTATTCCAGGCCTATCAGGAAAACTACTTCGATGCCATCGTCGCTCTGGACACCGAGCTGAACCAGTACCGCCGGCTGGATGAGCCGGAACTGGACCCTTTTACCACCCACTACGGCCAGGCGGAGTTCTCCGTCGGTGACCTGGAACTCTCCTACCGTATGCACCGCGAGGCCGGTCGCGCAATCGAAGCTGTGCTGAAGGGCAATGTGCCCCAGCCGGTGCGCAACGAAGCGGCCTATCGGCTGGCGAAAATCCAGTACCACAAACAGCAGCCGCAAAATGCCCTGCATGCCCTGGAGATGATCGAGGGGCGGGTGCCCGAGCGCGTGCGTGCGGAAGAGCAATTCCTGCGCGCGCGGGTGTATATGGAGCTGGGCCGTTTCGAGGAAGCAGTGGAGTTGCTGAAGGACCTGAAGGGCGAGCCCTCCCTGGCAGGCTTCGTGGAGTACAACCTGGGCATTGCGCAGATGAAAGCGGGCCAGGAGGAGCGGGGTGTGCTTGAACTCACCGCGCTGGGCAAGACCGGCAGCTCCGATCCGGCCAGACAGGCACTGTCGGACAAGACCAACCTGCTGCTGGGTTATCACCTGATGGAGACGGGCGAGCTGGAACTGGCCAGGCCCTATTTCGACCGGGTGCACCTGGAGGGGCCTTTTTCCAATAAGGCGCTGCTGGGGGCCGGCTGGGTCGAGGCCCGGGCCGGCCGTTTTGATCGCGCGCTGGTGCCCTGGAAGTTGCTGCAGGATCGCCAGTCTACCAACGAAGCGGTGCAGGAGGCGCTGCTCGCCGTGCCCTATGCCTACGGCAAGCTGGACGTGCACAGTACAGCGGCGATCAACTACGGACGCGCGCTGGAAACCTTCAGCCATGAAATCGATGTGTTGAGCAACTCCATCATCAGTATTCGCGAGGGCAAATTTCTTGAGGCGCTGCGCCGCAAGGAGGCGGACCAGGTGCAGAACTGGGTGGTGGCCCTGCGCAATCTGCCCGGTGCACCGGAAACCCATTACCTGCTGGATCTGATGGCGTCCAACGACTACCAGGAGTTCCTGCGCAATTACCACGATCTCAACGACCTGTTCGAGCGCAACGAGAGCTGGCTCGGCAGCCTGACCGCTTACGAGGATATTATCGAGCTGCGTCGCTCCTACTACGAGCCGCTGCTGCCGGGTATCGACCACAAGTTCCGCGAGCTGGATGCGCGCATCAAGCTGCGCATTGAACAGCGGGATAAGTTTGCCAGCCGCATCGAACAGATGCTGGTCAGCCGCCGCCCGGAGTATCTCGCATTCGCCGATGAGCAGCAGGCGCGCCTGAAGCTCGCGCGCATGCGTGAAATACTCGCCCGCGGTCCCCGGCACTACAGCGAGGAAGCTGAGGCGCGTATCGCGCGCCTGGAAGGTGTTCTCGAGTGGCGCTTGTCCACCGAGTACGACCAGCGCCTTACGGAAGCCTACAAGCACCTGCAGCAACTCAATGAAGAAATTGAAAAACTGCAGGTGGTGTATCACTCCTTTGTCCGCAGCCGCCAGGCGGCGACCCACAGCTATAAGGGCTATAACGACACCATCGCACAGCTGCGCAGCCGCCTGAAAATGGCACAGACGAAGCTGGAAACCCTGATGGCGCGCCAGGGCACCATGCTGGAAACCCTCGCCGTCAACGAACTGGACCGCCGTCGCGCGCAACTGGAGAGCTACCAGATCAAAGCCCGCTTCGCCCTGGCAGACAGCTACGACCGCGCCAACGAATTGCAGGAACAGCGCCTCGACCAGAGGAAGATTGAGCAGCACCGCAGCTCCCAGCCGGAAGCTCTACCGCAGGACAACCCGCCGGAACTGGAAGCGCCCACCGAAGAGGGGGGCGACGCGTGAAACTGCCATTGTCCCTCTCTGTAGGAGCGGCGGGGCGGCCATCCACCGTTGGCCGCGAACCGTCTTTCCGGCTGGCAAAAATTCATCGCGGCCAACGGCGGAGGGCCGCCCCGCCGCTCCTACAGTGCGCCACCGCCGCTTCACTGGCCCTGCTGTTGAGCGCCTGCGCGACCAACAGCGGCAAGACCATCGCCAGTCTCAAGAAAGTCGATATCGAAATCAAGGAACAGCATATCGACGGCAGTCTGGAAAAAGCCCTGGCCAGCTACCAGAAATATTTGCAGGAAACTCCGGAAACCGCGTTGACGCCGGAGGCCATGCGGCGTATCGCAGACCTGAAAATAAAGCAGGCCCACCGCGCGGAAGATGCGGTGATCGACAATGCCGTCACCGCGGCAAACAGCAGCGGTGCGGTGGTTTCCATTGACGCTGAGGCGGCGGACGGCAACGACCAACGTCTCGACGCCCCCAGCCGTATTGACGCCCCGGTAGGCGCAGTCCCACCCGCAGCCGCAGCCGCCTCCGGCAGCATTGCCAGCCGCGGGGGTGAGTCCGACCGCGCATTCGAGGAGCGCGCCAGCGCCGGTGTGGATATCGCTGCCGATGACAGCCCGCTGGCCGTGCCCGGTGGCGATTCCGAGTCGGTCCTTTCTGCCAATGCGCGCGAGGCAATCGCGCTGTACAAAGACCTGCTGGCGAAGTACCCGTTGTACGACCGCAACGACCAGGTGATGTACCAGTTGTCCCGCGCCTACGAAGAGACCGGGGAAATAGACAACGCGGTGGACGTGTTGCGCCAGATGGTGGCCAAATACCCCAACTCGCGGCATATCGACGAGGCCTATTTCCGCCTGGGCGAATATTACTTTATCCGCAAGAAATATCTGGACGCCGAGGAATCCTACGGCAAGGTGATCGGAATCGGCGTCGCCTCAAGTTTCTACGAACTGGCGTTGTACAAGCGCGGTTGGTCCCTGTTCAAGCAGGATATGTACGAGCTGGCGTTGGACGACTACGTCACCATGCTCGACTACAAGGTGTCCCAGGGCTACGATTTTGAACAGCAGACCAACGACGTCGAGCGCAAGCACGTTGAAGACACCTTCCGCGTAATCAGCCTGAGTTTCTCTTACCTGGGCGGGGCGGATTCCATCGTGGACTACTTCTCGCGCAAGGGCGCGCGGGACTACGAATCCTATGTCTACAGCCACCTGGGTGAGTATTACCTGGACAAGCGCCGCTACCAGGACGCGGCCGAATCCTACAACGCCTTCGTGGACCGCAACCCGCTGCACAAGGTCGCACCGGATTTCTCCATCCGCGTGATCGAAATTTACCAGAAGGGCGGCTTCCCCAAACTGGTACTGGATGCGAAAAAGGACTTTGCCACCACTTACGCGTTGAACGCCCAGTACTGGACCGTATTCGATATTGCCGAATACAGCGAAGCGGTGGAATTCCTGCAGGGCAACCTGATCGACCTGGCCGGCCACTACCATGCCGCCTACCAGGATAAGCGCCTCAAGGACCAGAAAGCGGAGCACTACAAAGAAGCCATTCACTGGTACCGAGCCTACCTGCAGTCGTTTAGCGACAAACCCCGTGCGCCGGAAATCAATTACCAGATGGCCGGCCTGATGCTGGAAAACCGCGACTTCCACAACGCCGCCCTGGAGTATGAGCGCACGGCCTACGAATACCCGGCGCACAAGGATTCCAGCGAGGCCGGTTACGCCGCGGTCTACGCCTACCGGGAACACCTGGGCACCGCGCTCAAGGACGCGGGCGCGCCGAAGCGAGCGCCCTTCCAGCGGGAGATTATTCGCTCGTCACTGAAATTCGCCGACACCTTCCCGCAGCACGCCAAGGCGCCGCAGGTGATGGTGGGCGCGGTGGAAGACCTCTACAGTCTCAAGGACTTCCCGCAGACCATTCAAAATGGCCGGCTGTTGCTGGAGAAATTCCCCACCGCGGAAACGGAAATCCGCCGTTCCGCCTGGATGCTGGTGGCCCACGCCTCCTTCGATACCGAGGCTTTTGTGGAGGCGGAAGCCGCCTACGGCGAGGCACTGGTTCTCACTACAGTGGACGCCGAGGACCGCGCAGGCCTGATCGACAACCTGGCGGCATCCATTTACCAGCAGGGCGACCAGGCGCGCAAACAGGAAGATCACGCCCTTGCCGCGCGGCACTTCCTGCGCATCCGACAGGCGGCGCCGGGCGCCTCAGTGCTGGCTACTGCGGAATACGATGCGGCGGCATCCCTGATTGTGCTCAAAGACTGGACCCAGGCGGCATCGGTACTCAACGGCTTTCGCCAGCATTTCCCTGAGCACGAGTTGACCAAGGAAGTCACCAAAAAACTTGCCGTGGTTTACCAGGAGAGCGGGGAGCTGCTGTTGGCCGCGGCCGAATTCGAGCGTATCGAGCGGGAGTCCGAAGACGAAGATGTGCGCCGTGAAGCGCTTACCCAGGCGGCGGACCTGTACAGCGCGGCCAAAGACAGCGAAAAGGCCCTGCGCGTGCTGCGCCGCTATGTAAAACTTTTCCCCGCGCCTATGGAGCCGGCGCTGGAAACCCGGCAGAAAATTGCCGGCCTGTATAAAGCCGCCGGCGATCAGCAGAACTATATGGGCGAGCTGCGGGAAATGGTGCGCATCGAGGGCCGCGGTGGCGAGGAACGCAACGACCGCACCCGCTACCTGGCCGGCAACGCCGCGCTGGTACTGGCGGAACCCGAATACGAAGCCTTTACCCAGGTGCGTTTGGTCGCACCGATCGAACAGAACCTGAATACAAAGCGCATACGTATGAAGCGCGCTATCAGTGCCTATACCGACCTGATCGATTACCAGGTGGCCGATGTCACGGCGGCCGCCACCTATTACCTGGCGGAGATCTACTTCCATTTCAGCCGCGCGCTGAAAGAGTCCGAGCGGCCCACAAATCTCAGCCCGCTGGAGCTGGAGGAGTACGAGCTGGCGCTGGAAGACCAGATCTACCCGTTCGAGGAAAAAGCCATCTCCGTGCACGAGAAAAATGTCGAGCTGTTGGGTATGGGTATCTACAACGCCTGGGTGGAAAAGAGCATCGGCAAGCTGGCCGGCCTGGTGCCGGCGCGCTACGCCAGGGCCGAGGATGCCGGTCAGTTTTTGCAGACCATAGTGCCCGTACCCGAAGTTCCTGAGCCGGAAGAACCCAAGGGCTCCTGACAAACCGTCTTGTAGGAGCGGCCGCTCCTACAGCAGAAGAGATAGCCTATGAATTTGAAGGCCGTAAAAATAATTTTGCACAGCTTCGCCGCACTGTCTCTGGCATTGCTGCTGGCCTCCTGCGCCTCCGGCCCACAGACCGGCAGGGTGTCCGATTATTCCTCGGTGCGGGTTTCCGGCAGTGTCAGCCGCGATTTCGAACGCTCGCTGGAGTATCTGCAGGAAGAGAAATACGCGGCGGCCATTGAACTGTTGCAAGCGGTTATCGAGCGCGAACAGCGTCTGCCGGCTCCCTACATCAACCTGGGTATCGCCTACTACAAGAGCGGCGACGAAAAGCACGCGGAAGAGGCCTTTTTGAAAGCGCTGGAGCTGGACCCGCAACACCCGGTGGCCACCAATGAACTGGCGGTGCTCTACCGCAAACAGGGCCGCTTCGCCGAAGCGAAGAAGGCCTATACCAATGCGCTGGCGGAGAATCCGGACTACCTGCCGCTGATCAAGAACCTGGGTATTCTCTGCGATCTGTACCTGCAGGATTTGCAATGTGCCATGGCCCAGTTCCAGCAGTACCTGCAGCATGAGCCGGATGATAAAGACGTAAGTATCTGGATGGCCGATATCAAGAGACGGGCCGGTAACTGAGGTACAAGACTATGAAAAGACTCTTTGCGTGTTTCCTGCTTTTGCTGCCCTGCCAGTTGTGGGCCGAGGAAGAAAAGAAAGTCGATAACGAGGTCAAGGAGTTGTCCGGTATTTCCATTATCGGCAACAAGGAAGCTCCCAAGTCGCTGTACATCGTCCCCTGGAAGAGCTCCGAGGTGGGTGTGGAGAGCGATCTGGTGTCCAGCCTGATGGACGGCAAGATGAAACCCCTGGACAAAGAGGTCTTTATGCGCGAACTGGAGTTCTACGAGCTCAGCCTCTCCGGGGAATAAATAAACCGGGTTCCTGAAGGGTACGCTTCGCTTGCCCATCCTACGAAAAAAAACGTAGGCATGCAGGCGCGCCGGGTTAACAAGAATTTACCGCAGTATTTTTTATAAAGAGGGTTTGTAATGGACTTTTTCAACAGCGTAATCGCGTTCTTCCAGACTGGTGGTACTTTCATGTACCCCATTCTTGTGGTGGCAGCGCTGGGGGCCGCGGTGGCAGTCGAACGCTATATCCGCCTGCTTTATGAACGCCACACCAACCGCGCCATGTGGGACAAGCTGCAGCCGGTCCTGAATGCAGGGGATTTCGACCGCGCGCGCAACCTGGTCAAGCAGGATAACTCCGGCGTGAGCAAAGTGCTGGCCATGGGGCTGGCCCGCCAGGGCACTGTGCGCCGCCGCGAGGATATCGAGATCGCCATGGAAGAAGAGATGATGGAGATTATTCCGCAACTGGAAAAGCGCACTCCCTATATCGCTCTCTTTTCCAATATCGCCACCCTGCTGGGTCTGCTCGGTACCATTATGGGCCTGATCGAAGCCTTTACCGCGGTAGCCAACGCCAATCCGGCGGAGAAAGCGGATCTCCTATCCGCCAGTATTTCCGTGGCCATGAACACTACCGCCTTCGGTCTGATGACCGGTATTCCTCTGTTGGTGGTCCATGCGCTGCTGAACTCCCTGACCGGCCAGATCGTCGACAGCCTGGAGATGGCCTCGGTAAAAGCTCTGAACATTATTTCCACCTCCACTCGCCGTCGCAGCGAAGTGGCTGCGGACAACGACCCGGTGGTTGCCGCCGCGCAGGCCGGGGAAGAAGCCGCTGTGCAGGAAACTGCGGCCGATAAGACTGATGAATCCACTGGCGAAGAACAGCAGCTGGAAAAAGTGTAATGAGAAGTCGGCGTCACGCTAGAAGCAAAGAAGCTCCAGAGCTGGACATCACCGCCTTTCTCAACTTGATGGTGGTGCTGGTGCCGTTTCTGTTGGTATCGGCAGTCTTTTCCCGAGTCACCATCCTGGAGCTGAATATGCCGTCCGGCGCGGGCGGCGGTGCACCTGACGACCCCACGGTGACCGTGGAAGTGGTGGTGCGTAAAGACGTGTTGGAGATCAGCGACGGCGAAAAGGTGATCGCCCGCTTTCCCAACCTGATTGAATCCGGGCAGCCGTCGGAGGAAGGCGCGGAGAGCGCTCCGGTAGAAGAGGGCGAAGGCACTCCCATACTGCCCACGGAAGAAGTCTACGACCTGAAAAAGCTGGCCAAATTCCTACTGGAAGTAAAAGCCAGTTATCCGGAAAAAACCGATTCGATCCTGCTGATGGAGCCGGAAGTTGCCTACGAACATCTGGTGGGAGTGATGGACGCCGTACGCGGCGCCGAAGTGCGGCAGGAGGGCAGCGACCCGGATGATCCGGAAGCGGTGGAAAGAGTGGTTCTCTTCCCGGATATATCCATAGGAGATGCGCCGTGAAACGTGAAAGCCGACGCATGAAGCGTATGGCCCGGAGCCATAAGCGCAAAACCCCGGGCATGAACCTGACATCGCTGATGGATGTATTCACCATCCTGGTGTTTTTCCTGCTCACCAACACCTCGAGCAACGAGGCGCTGGAGCCGCCCAAGGTGATCACCCTGCCGGATTCGGTTGTGGAGTCCAAGCCGCGGGAAACCGTGACACTGATGGTGACAGACGAAGAGATACTGGTCGAATCCAGATCCGTCATCGCCACCGCCGAAGTGATCGATAGCGAGGAGACGATAATCCAGGCCATCAGGGAGGCAATGATTGCGGAGATGGACAAGGCGATAACCGTCGCTGCCGCCGAAGTGAAAGAGGGCGCTGAGGATACAGGCGAAGAAGAAGTCCAACCGGAACCGCCGGAGGTCAACATTCTCGCCGACAGGACCATCCCGTTCAGTCTGCTGAAGAAGGTGATGTCCAGCTGTACTGATGCGGGCTACACACGGGTCTCCCTGGCGGTTATTCAGAAAGCATCTCAAGGTTAGTAGAAGTTCGTGAGTAATTTTCAACAACAAAGGCAGGCAGTGAGCGGTGAGCTGGAGACAGTCCGGCACCGCATCAGTGTGCTCGAAGAGGAGCAGCAGCTGATCGATGCCCAGCTGGCGGAACTGCGCAAGGATGAGCCCAAGCACCAGTTGCTGGACGAAATCTCCGAGCGCCTCGGCAAGCTGGAAGAAGCCGGTGCCGGAGAGCTTTTCTGGGCAGACGACTACCGGGAAGGTGCCTCCGATGCTGTTATTCGCCGCATACAGCACACCGTCAGCGTCTATAACGACAGCCTCAACCTGCTGCAGGAAAAGCGCCGGCGGGTGCTCAGCAGGATCGAGGACTGCAACGAAGAAATTTTCGAGCTGGACGACCGCGCAGAAGAACTGCGCCGGCAGGAAGAGGAAGTCCACTATGAGTTCGAAATAACCCGGGAGATGGAGCCGGAGGAATACCGGCCCATGAACATGCCCTGGCATACCCGGGGCGAGGACGAGCGGCGTTTCCGCCTCTGTCTGCTCGTTTCCCTGCTGGTGGCGTTGCTGCTGGGCTATACGGTGCCCCTCTGGCAGCTCCCGGAGAAAGAAGACGAGGTGGTGGAGATTCCCGAGCGTCTGGCCAAGCTGGTGATCGAGAAGAAAACCAAGCCCAAGCCGCCACCGGAGCCGGAAAAACCCCAGCAGAAGAAGGAAGAGAAAAAGCCCGAGCCCAAGCAGGAGGTGGCCAAGGAAGAGCCCAAGCCCAGCAAAGTGGAGAAAAAGCAGGCTCGCAAGAAAGCCGAGCGCGCCGGGGTACTGGCCTTCAAGGACAACTTCCAGGACCTGATGGAGGACGACCTGGACAATCGCCTCGGGGAGCGCACCCAGCTCAGCACCGCGGGCAAGAAGGAGAACCGCAGTCAGCGCTCGCTTATCACCGCGGCCGCCACTGCCGGCAGTGGTGGTATCAACACTGCCGAACTCAGCCGCAATGTGGGTGGAACGGGATCGTCGCTGGAAGGTGTAGCCTTCTCACGGGTTGAAAGCTCAATCGGCACCGAGGGAGATTTCGCCGGCGAAGAGCGTCCGCTCAGCGATGGTGTGGGCCCATCCCGCACCGACGAGGAGATCCAGATCGTCTTCGACCGTTACAAGGCCTCACTGTACAGGATCTACAACCGAGAGCTGCGCAACAACCCGGCCCTCCAGGGCAAGATGGTGCTGAAAATCACCATCGAACCGGACGGCTCGGTGTCCCTGGCGCAGGTGGAATCCAGCGATATGGACTCGCCGACCCTGAACAGCAAGATCGTGGCGAGGGTAAAGCGGTTCAACTTCGGCCCCAAAGAAGGCGTACCGACCATCACCATCCTCTACCCGATCGACTTCCTCCCCGCGGCCTAGTGCCGCCCTTAGTTCCCCTCTCCCATTTATGGGAGAGGGGCTGGGGGAGAGGGCCGGGAACGCCGAGCCCCAGCTCGGCAAGCGGGCCAAAGGCCCGCCACATAAGCCTGCCAACGGTTGGGCAACGGAGCGGCCCATGGCCGCGATCAATCTCTCACCGGGGACGAGGAGCAAATCAATAACCGAGGGTGACCCAGGCAGCCACCCCGCACCCGCCTACCCGCCACTTAAGAATTCACCTCAAGTTCCCTTGAGAACTGCTTGGCAAAGCTAAAAAAGTTCCCTGTCAACCCAAGTATTTTTGACCTGCTTCACGGCCGCCTCTTGTGTTTCTGAATAAAGTTCCACCACCGGGTAGTGTCCGCCCGGCGGCGGTGCCGTGCCGGCACTGCGGGCAGGAAACCTCAAACAAGAATGGCGGCTGAAAAGTAACAATGATGTTGGATGTAATGGGGCGGAAATCATTGAAGAATGCGCTTGTTGGCTTTGTGCTTGCCTGCTGTGGGGTTCTATTGGCCGCGCCGAAAGCGCTGGCCGACCACAACTGCCCCTCCAACGCGGACGATCCCGAATTCTTTAATATCCTGGACCATCGCTTTAACGACAGCTGGTGCACCTTGTGTGGCGACGGGCAGGTGACCATAGAAATCGATCTGCCAGGTATCCGCAGCGGGGGGCAGGGCACCCAGCATATCGAGAATATCGTGGTAACCGAGGACCTCGGTACCTCAGAGCTTGAGTATATTCCCGGCTCGACAACGACAAGTGCCGGCGCAGCCGGTGACCCCACAATCAGCGGGACTACATTGACCTGGACTCAGGCACAGTTGTCGGCACTGGCTTCCCGCAATGAAAGCTCAACAATGACCATAACCTTCGGTGTGCGCAGCCGCGCCGGCACGGAAGAGGATATAGTCAGCAACAGCCGCGTACTCAATGCGACAGCCTCTTTTGACTACTGTAGTTTTCCCAGAACAACTGATACCGACAGTCTAGACCTGTATCTCCGCGAACCGCAGCCGTCGATTCAGAACCAGGGGCGAAATGTCGATGCGGGGCAGAGCAACTGGACCAACGACGTCTACGGCAATATCAACGACGACGTAGTCTGGCGAGTGCGCATCAATAACGACGGCGATGTGGCCATGCAGGATGTGCGCCTGGACACCATGGTCCCAGATCCCAATACGGATATTGACTACGCCTGTCCCTCGGAGTCGTCCGCATTGGCGGTGGCGAACAACGACGGCGTCGCCCCTGGCGGATCGCCTTGTATTTCGGCTGGTCAGACCCTGAACGATTTCGAGATCAACTCGCCGTTTGGCGCTTCCGGTACCCCGGATGTGCCTGTCGGCGGTTACAACGTGCTCTATCTGGTGGGCAAAGTCACCAGCTCCTGTCAGAACAGCACCAATACAGTCGATGACCTGCAGTGGGGTTGTGATATCACCGGCAACGGCCCCGGCGGAATCTTGAGCCCCAGCAGCGGCTCCGTCGGGAACCAACCGGAAACCGAGGACCTTATCTCCCTTTCCAACAACAATCTCAATGTCACCGTGGACATTACCGGTACCAATACTGCCCAGCCGCTAGGGGCCGCCGGCTATGTGACCATCACGCTCAACAACCAGAGTGGCGGTTCGGTCAAGGACATTGTCTTTACCAACGACCTGCCTGACGAATATGTAGTGGATACCACCTACGATCCGCAGATCCTCGCGATAAACCGTGGTGTAGACGGTCATGGCGCAAATTACAACGCAACCTACCCCGGTATGGCGGACATACTGGAGTGGCGTGTAGGCTCCACCTGGAATCAGTGGGATTCCGACCCCCTCGCCAACAACCAGCCTGAATTCCGCCTCCTGAGCAGCACCGCACATCCGGATTACCCGGATCAGGAAAACATGATGCGACAGGGGGACGAAATCGTGATTCGTTTCCGTATCGTCACAATTGAGCCGAACTTCTACGATAAAATTGCCGATCTCGATGTGCCGGAAGAAGTGGCGGGTGCGGGCGACCCGAATAGCAACATCCCTCTCGCGGACAATGTCCTGAGCATTGACTTTGAGGATTTCTGCTCCGTCAACAATCCGCCTACTCAAATCGAGAATACACCGGTCGAACCGGACCCGGAGGACCTGGACTTCCTCGCCCAGCCGCCGCTCTATATTGTGCGTGACAGTGGCACCACCACAATGACTGTCGAGCTTATAAATAACGGAGGCCATGAGGCCAACGACCACTATGTCTACGTCACCTTTGGCGAGGCCATGACAGTGGTGAACCCCGGCAGCTGTAGCCCGGTAGCGACTCCGGACTATCCAAACTCAAGTAGTACTCATCCCCTGTGGGAACTGCCGGTTTTTTTGCCTAACAGTTCCAGTGTTTATCTCTGCGACAACCTTGGGGCTATACAGCCAGGACAAGTAGTGCCGTTGAATTTCGATGTGCAGAGAAACCACTCCGCCGTCGATGACGATCTGACCTTCCGTGCGGATGTTGTGGGTGTGATCACTCTCTCAGACGGTACAGAGCTGGGCTTCCCTGCACCGGCTAGTGTTTCCGGGACCTTCCCCGACCAACAGCAGGCCAATAACTATACCCTGGACGGTATCCGGGCCAAGGCGCTGGGCTTTAATCTCGTCAAAGAGCGTGCAAACGAGTGTACCGAGCTGACCGCTGAGGCCGCTTTCCCCAATGACCAAATTATTATCGGCGAAGATTGTGGTTTCGAAATCTATGCCGGCGGTTGGTTTGGTTTCGATACCCCTGGGTATAATCTGATCGAGGTCAGGGACATCACCGTCAGGGATGATATGCCCGACGGTCAGGGCTATATTGCCGACAACCGGCTTGCCTGTAGCGAGGTGACTCTTCCCAGCCCAGATTCAAAGTGTAATGAGATAACCGGAACCGTTAACGAATTGGGAGGGCTCAATAGTCCATTGAGTGAGCTGGATCTGGAATGGGATATTGTCGATCCTGTTTCAGTGCGGGACTACTGGTTCCTCAGCGACATGACTACGCGGCTGTTGAACGATCCGGTGGATGCCGTCGCAGACCCGAACCAGCACGCGAATGTGAGTACTGACTTCGGGCGGGCGCAGTTCACCGCGGTATTCGATAGCGAGACCATCACGGTCGACAACTACAGTGGGGTGCCCGCTAATATTCCCGGATATCCTGCCGAGTCCGAATGGCGTGAAGATCTCACCATCACAGAGCCCAATATAGAAGTAGAGAAACAGGTCTGTAACGAAAACCTCTACGGCCTGGGCACCACCTGTAGCAATTTTGTCGATCTCACCGATGAAGGGCACCGGGACCAGACTTATATCTTCCGCCTGACCCTGACCAACCGCGCGGCGGACAATGGGGTTGCCCGCGCTCCGGCCTACGATGTAGTGGTTACCGACACCCTGGACCCTTCTGGCCAGATGTGTGTGCAGCCAATGGACGCCGATGGCATGGACAACGACGCGGATGGCGCATCGGAAACCACCAGTGGCAGCGATGGTCTGGCGGGTACCAGTGCCGGAGCCAACGACTACAGTGAGGCCACTCACTGTGGAGACGGCGGTACCCCGGCGATTGTCACCTTCTCCTATACCCACTCCTCGGCGCTGGAGCGGATCAATCCCGGCGAGACGGTGGAACTCTACTACCGGGTCAAGCCGCACCAGTCGGTTGCGCCGCAGCAGTTGTTTACCAATACCTTCTTCGCGCAGTACGACAGCCTGGAGGGTGATTTCGGCAACCAGAACCCGCCGCAGATCGACAGCGATGCGGACAACGACGGCAACGCGGACGGCACTCCGGCAGAGGGCCGCGCCCGCCACTACCAGTCTGCTGATGCGGATGCGCAGATGCGCATTATCGAAGTACAGGCTCAGCCGAAGGCTGCCCTGGCACTGTCCAACGGCACCGCCAGTGGTACCAGCCGCGATACCGTAGTGGTGGGTGAGGAAATCCGCTACCAGTTGACCACCCAGATCCCCGCGGCCAAGCTGCGCAACTTTATTATTCGCGACGAACTGCCTGCGGGAATGCGTTGTATCGAAGGGCAGATGGTCGACCTGGATGCGGCTCCCTACGATGCCGCGGGCTTTGTGCCCGGGGGTACCTTTACACCCACCTGTACCAGTACCGGTAGTAGCGACTATATCGAGTGGAACTTCGGTGACCAGGAGCTGACCACGGTTACCGGCAGCCTGTTCGATTTCCCGGTGGAGTTTATCGCGCGCATAGAGAACAGCACTAATACCGATAACGGCAATGTGCTGGTCAACGGTGGCAGCGGCACCGTCGCGGAGGTGCGCTATATCGATGAGGGCGGGAACCTGGTAGTGGTGCCCTTTGACGCCCACGAAGTGGAGGTGCTGGAGCCGAATATCCAGCTCACCAAGTCTTTCGCCGTTCCCAGCAGCGATGCGGACGATATCCTTACGGTGACCGTAACCGCGGAAAATACCGGTACCGCCAACGCCTACAACTTGCAGGTGCTGGATGACCTCAGCGGCAAGAAACTGACCTTCCTGCAGGCCACTGGCGTTGCGGGAACGGATCCGCCCAATAATATTGATACGACTACTGTCGGTGCCAATGCACCGATATTCAGCTGGAACCGCTCCAATGCCGATTACGCCATAGCACCCGGCGAGTCCAAGTCCTTTACGTTCCAGGTGCAGGTAGACCAGGACGTAGAACCCCACGAAATTCTCGACAATACCATCCAGGCCCGCTGGCAGTCGCTGCCAGGGCAGGATGTAGCCCTTAACAGCTCCAACAGCATCGGTACCGATGGTGCCGCCGATGGTATGCGTATCGGCGTGCTGCCAAATGCCGGCGATGCGATCAACGACTACGAAACCAATGCCGCGGCACAGACGGAAGTCCCGCCGCTGCAGTTCATCAAAACCGACCTGGATCCCTCTGTGGTTCCCACCATCGGTGCGCACAAGCAGTTCCAGCTGGAAATCCAGTTGCCGGAGGGTCTCAGCCAGAACGTGGTGGTGACTGACCAACTCGGCGTTCCGGAAGGCTATGTGCTGACCCACAACGCCGATTACGATATCACCTACGAATTTATCGGCATCGAGCAGATTAACGGCGTCTCCCCGGATGAGGCCGCATTCAATAGCTTCCCAGGAGATAACACCGCCGGCAATGCAATTTGGGATGTCGGCACTGTCGATACCGAGAGCGAGAACGACACTGCCGGCAGTGCCATAGATCCGGTGATTCGCATTACCTATTTCGCCCGGGTCGAAAACGACCTGGCCACCGATGACGGTGACTCGCGGCAGAACAATGCGGTGCTGTCCTATAACAACGGCGAAGATGGCACGACGGAAAACCTGAACGACAATACCGCCGCAGTAACCGTGGTTGAGCCGCAGCTGATCATTGATATGATCGTCAGCAATGCCACTAACCCGGGCAATCTGCCAGTGGGCGGCGATGTGCTGGAATATGTGATTACCATTCAGCACGACGGCACTTCCACCGCGGACGCCTTCGACCTGAACCTGGTGGATACCCTCCCGCCGGAGCTGCAGTTCGACAGCAGCTTTACCCCAACCGCGACGGTTAACGGAGCTGCGGTTCCCGGCTTCGTCGCTACGCCGGCGGGCGTGCCCGCCGGCCCGCTGGTCTGGGGCCGCGATAACGGCGACAACAATCTGGACCTGCCCCTGGGCGGCACCCTGCTGCTTACCTATCATGCACAGGTAACCGGAGTATTCGGCCAGCCGATCAACAACAGCGTAATGCTGGACTGGACCTCCCTGGACGACAGCAGCATCAACGACGCCGCCTACGAGCGTGACGGTGAAGGTTGTCCGGCCATTTCCGCCCCGGATGACTACTGCGCTGGCCCCGCCGAGGCGAGTATCGATACTGAGGACAACACCAGCATCGCCAAAACCGTAATCGCCGATACGGATACCGATACCACAGTTGGCGAAATGCGCGTGGGTGATACCGTCACCTACCGCCTGGAACTGAATTTGCAATCCGGCACCACGCCGGCGGTCACCGTGAGCGATCAGCTGCCGGCAGGCCTGACTTTCGAATCCGTGGTCAGCGTCAACGGCGATACCAGTGCACCCTACAGCGACAGCCTGAATGGCTTTACCTACAGCGCCAACAGTGTGCCGGCCGCCGACGCCACTGGCACAGTGACCTGGGACCTGGGGGATATCACCAGTGAATTCGGCAACACCAACGCATTCCTAATCGAATATATGGCGCGGGTTACCGAGGACTCCGGTATTGCTGTGCCGAGCGCGACGCTGACCAATACGGCGGTGCTCAATTACACCGGCGCTTCCGCGACGTTGCAGGACGATGCCAGTATCACGGTGCTGCAGCCGGTGATCGACGGCCTGACCAAGACAGACGCCACTTGGCCCACATCTCATATGAATGTGGACCCGGCCAACGACGTGATGCAGTTCACCCTGCAGGCTTGTAACTCCGGCCTGGCGCCGGCTTACGATCTGTCGCTGATCGACAATTTGGCCACGCAGATGGACGAGACCTCCATCGCCAATATGCAGGTTTCCGTCGATGGCAACCCGCTGGCCGACGGCAGCGATTACACCTATACCGCGCCGGCCGCCCGCGGCGGCGATATGCTGTTTGAGTTCAGTGCACCTGTCCCCGCCGGCGCTTGCCTGGATATCTACTACGAGATCGGTTTCCACACCGATATCGGCGGTGGCGAGACCTGGGAAAATACCTTCACCGTCAACGACTACTGGTCCCTGCCGGCCAAGTCCGGCCAGCAGTACGGGCCGGTGCCGCTGCCGACTCCCTATCCGATGGGCACCGCCGCTACCAGCGTAACGCCGCCGGCAAAAACGCTGCAGTCCGACAGCACCGCCGCGGTGGGCGAGGAAGTGGTCTACCGTATCCAGGTGCCCGGTAGCGCCACCACCTCGGCAATTTACGATGTGGCGATTACGGATACCCTCGATCCCAGCCTGGAACTGATCCAGGTGCAGGAGATCAACGGCTTCGCGTTTACCGACAATACCAGTGGCAACGATATTGCGCTGGCGGTGGATCTGATCCCCGCCGGCTCGGTGGCGATTTTCGAGGTGACTGCGCGGGTGGCCAACAATGCCACTGCCCAGGCGGCTCACAGCTTCGACAACCTAGCCAGCTATACCTATGCGGAATTCGATGGCGGCACGCCGGAAAACGGCGGCAGCGATACCGCGGAAACCCTGACCATCGTCGAGCCGGAACTCACCCTGACGAAAACCGTTGCCAACCAGACCAATCCAGGCAACGACCCGGACGCCGGCGATGTACTGCGCTTTACCCTGGACCTGACTGCCGCGGGCAACCCGGAAAATTCCGATGCCTTCGACCTGATCGTCAACGAACAGCTGTCCCTGGGACTGGAACTTGTTCCGGGCAGTGTCACTTTCGGCGGTGCTGCGATTGCCGACCCGGCAGTGACCGGCGACGGAGTCAACACCGCGCAGACCCTGGACTGGAACCGCACCAACAGCAATCTGGATATCGCCGCCGGCGGCAACAGCCAACTGGTGTTCGACGCAGTGGTGCTCGACAGTGTGCTGGCCGCTACCGATCTCTCCGGCACCAGCCGCATCGAGTGGACCAGCCTGGACGAAGACAACACCAGTCCCTACGAGCGCAACGGTTCCGACGGTGTGGGCGGGCTGAATGATTACGTGATCGAAAACTCCATCGCCCAACTCACAGCCGCCAACGACAGCACCATTGCCAAAACCCGCCTGGACGACAGCTACGGCACCGGCGATGCGCAGCTGCGCGTGGGCGACTTCGTCGAATACGAACTGCGCCTGAATCTGCCGGAGGGTAGTGCGCCCAACGCGGCAATTATCGACACCCTGCCGCAAGGCATGGTGTTCGACGGCACTCTGGCGATCAACGGCGACAACAGCGCTCCGTTCGCTGCAGCTGCGCCTTTCAGTCACGGCGATATTATCGAGCCGGTACCGGCCGGCGATCCGGCTGCGGGGCCGACCACGGTGACCTGGAATATTGCCGACCTGATCAACAGCGGCGATAACAATGCGGCCAACGACGAGTTCGTAATCCGCTACCGCGCACGCGTGCTGAACCAGGATGTTCATCCCTGGCCGGCCAACAATACGCCGCTCACCAACAATGTGGATTTCAACTTCGACGCCGCCACAGGTGTCGAAAACCGCAACGATGGTGAAACTTTGGATCTGCTGCAGCCGGAGCTGGCCGTGGCGATCATCTCCAACCCGGCGGACGGCGCTACTCTCGCACCCAGCGACACCGTCGACTACACGGTAACCATTACCAACAACGGCTCGGCACCCGCCTACGACACGGTGTTCCGCGACACCATTCCGCTCGGCCTGCGCCAGGGCGGTGTCACGGTGCAATCCACCAGCGTCAACGGCGCTGCGGTCGCGGATCTGGCGCCCGCCTACGATACGTCCACTGGCGAGGCGGTATGGAATTTCGGCACGGGCACTGCCTATGCCATCGATCCCGGCCAGGCGCTGGTAATGACCTATCGCGTACAGGCGGACCCGAACCTGGGCGCCGGCCTGAATATGCAGAACGCTGCCTTTGTCGAAATTTATTATTCGCTGGACGACGACAACCTGCCGTCGCTTGCCGGCGCTACCGCGACCGTGGATATGCGCGAGGACTACGGTCCCACCGCACCACAGAGCGTGCAGTTCAATACCCCCAACGCGGCGCCGCTGCTGATCGAAAATACCCAGCCCACCGCGTCCATCGGCGAGCCTTTCCGCTATCGCGTCACTATTCCGGAAACGCCGCAGACCACTGCGCTGCACGATGTGCGGGTATTGCTGAACCTGGGTGCTTCCGCCGCGGACCTGGTGTTCGTCGAGGCGGCCAAAGTTTCCGGCAGCGCGGCTTTTACGCCGATCAATACCGGTTCCGACACCGACCTGGTGATCGAGGACACCACCAATGGCATCGACGTGCCGCCGGGTGAACAGGTGGTGGTGGATATCACCGTGCGCCTGCGCGACGTCAATCCGCCTAACGTGGACGGGCTGACCTTCAACAACAGCGCCAGCTACAACTACAACTACGAAAATGACAACGCCGCGGCCGGGCAGGGCGTCGGTGCGGGTAACACCACCGCGGATATGACCGTGGTGGAGCCCACCGACCTCACCATGACCAAGACCGGCCCCACCAGCGTGCAGTCCGGCCTGCCCGGTCGCTTCACCCTGGACGTGCACAATATCGGCACCGGCCCGGCCTGGGATATCACCGTTACCGACCTGCTGCCTAATAACGATCCGGGCGGCATGTGCGAGACGCCGCCGGCAAACTTTGCCGCGGTTATCGCCGACGGCACTGGCAATACCGTCGCCACCCTGAATGCCGGCGAACACTTCAATACCGCCTTCGATCCGGCCAATTGCACCCTGACGGTAACCACCGTCGGCGCCACCGCGGCCATTCCTGCGGACCACCGCCTGCTGTTCAGCTACGATGCCTATCTGGATGCGGACACCGTCGACAGCGACTCGCTCACCAATATCGCCGGTGTGGAGCTCTGGCATAGCTGGGACAGCACCGGCCCGGATGCGCGGCAGTACACCCGTGCCGCGCCCACCGACGGCACCCCGGGAACCCTGGACCACGAGGACGCCTATACCATCACCGCCGCGGTGCCCAGTGTCTCCTTCTACAAAGTGGTGGAGAATGTCACCAGCGGCGATAGCCCGGCCAGTACCGCCAACCCCGGCGATACCCTGCGTTATACGCTGACGCTCACCAATCTCAGCACTGTCGATGTGGACAATGTCGAGGTTACCGATGAGCTGGGCCGTCTCAACAGCCTGCCGCTGTACCAGTCCGGCTCACTGCAGATCGTCTCTGCGCCGGCGGGCGCCGATACCAGCGGTACCGACGCCGCTGGTGGCACCCACGGCAGTGGCCTGCTGAGTGCGGCTGGCCTGTCCCTGGCGGCCGGCGACAACCTGGAAATCGTCTACGAAGTCGCGCTGGCGGCAGTGATCGACAACCGTACCGCCGTGCTCAACCAGGCCCAGGTGCAACTGCCCGGCCAACTGCTGGCGGATAGTGACGATCCCAATATCAACGGCGCCGACAATCCGGATGTGGCGGGCGATGAAGATCCCACCCAGGTAGTGGTCGAATCCGCTCCCGAACTGGTGGTGGAGAAAATCTCCCAGGACATCACCGGCGACGCCGACCTGCTGATGCCTGGCGACACCTTGCGCTACACCATCACCATCGAAAATACCGGCGATGAAAATGCCATTGCGGCAACCCTGCGCGACCAGGTGCCGGCCAACACCACCTATGTGGTCAACTCCACCACCCTGAACGGCGCGGCGGTGGCCGATGTGGATGGCAGCACGCCGCTGTCTGCTGGAATGCCAATCAACTCTTCGGGAGAAGAGGAAGGCTTCATCGGCGCCACCGAGGGCACGCAGCCGGTGACTGTCACCTTCGACGTGACCATCAACGACGTACGCGACGGCACCATTATTTCCAACCAGGGCTTCGTCAACGGCGAGGGTGCCGGCAGCGGTCCCTTCGCGGAGAAACCCTCCGACGATCCCACCACGGATACACCGGACGATCCCACCATCGATATCGTCGGCGACGTGCCGCTGCTGATAGTGCAGAAGACGGTGGAAATCGCCGTGGACAATTTATCCGCGGGCATCGTCGATCCCGGCGATACCCTGCGCTACACCATTACCGTCACCAATATGGGCGGCGTGGACGCCACCGATGCGGTGCTCACCGACCAGGTGCCCGCCAACACCACCTATGTGGCCGGCACCACTGTGCTCAACGGCATGGCAGTCACCGACAACGCCGGCGGCATGACGCGGCTGGATACCGGCCTGCCGATTTCCTCCAGCGACCTGACTCCGCCACTGCCCGGCGCCGGCGAGGGCGTGATCACCTCCGCGCAGACCGCCACCATCACCTTCGACGTGCAGGTGGAAGCGGGCACGGCCACCGGCACGGTGATCAGCAACCAGGGCAGCGTGGTTACCGAGGAACTGCCGCTGACCCTGACCGATGCCGACGGCAATCCGTCCAACGGCGCCCAACCCACGGAAGTGGTGGTGGGCGATGCGCAGCAGCTCTCCATTACCAAGGAAGTCGCGGTCGTGGGCGGCGGCGCGGCACTGCCCGGCGCGACCCTGGAATACTTGGTGCGCGTCACCAATATCAGCGCGGTGCCGGTCACCGAGGTAGTGATCACCGACGACCTGCTGGTGGCCGGCGAGGGCGTACTTACTTACGTCGCGGATTCCGCGCTGCTGAACGGCCAGCCGGGCGGCGTGAGCGTGGCCGGTTCGGTGATTACCGCCGACTACGGTGCGACCTACGGCGAACTGCCGGCAGGCGAAGTGGCGACCCTGCGCTTCCAGGCAAAACTGGGTGAAAACCTGGAGATCGGCTACCAGGTACTGAACACTGCGGAAGTGGCCTGGAATGATCCGCCCTCCACCGAGCAGGCCAGCGTGATCATCGATGTGGGCGGTACCCCGGGCATCGCCAACCTGAGTGGTTTCCTCTGGCACGATGTGAACTTCAACGACCAGTTGGATGGGGCAGAGCGTTTGCTTGCCGGCTGGACCGTGGAGCTGTACTTCAACAACGCCCTGCTCGACAGCCTGCAGGCGGACGAGGACGGCTACTTCCAGTTCGCCGGCCTGGTGCCGAACTACGCCTCGAGCACAACAGCCGGGGGCGCCAGCTACGAGCTGAGATACCAGGCCCCCAATGCCACTGAGACCACGGCGTCGCTGGGCAATACCAGTTCCGACTTTACCAACGGCCCGCAGCAGATCACCGAGATCTTTGTCGGCTCCGGCTCCAACCCGCAGAACCTGAACCTGCCGATTACCCCCAACGGCGTGGTCTACGATTCGGTGCTGCGTCAGCCGGTCTCCGGCGCGATGCTTACACTGTTGCGCGCATCCGGCGGCCAGGAACTGCCGGATCGCTGCTTCGACGATGAAAAACAGCAGGGCCAGGTTGTTCCGGACGGCGGCTACTACAAGTTCGATATCAACTTCAGCGATGCCGCCTGTCCGGCCAATGCGGATTACCTGATTCAGGTGCAGGTGCCCGGGGATGGCTATGTCGATGGCCAGTCCCTGATTATCCCGCCGCAGACCGATGAGGAGACCGCGGGCTTCGATGTGGGCGCTTGCCTGGGCAGCAACGGCGACGTCGTACCGGGCACTGCGGACCACTGCGAGGTGCAGGAATCCTTCTCCGCGCCGGGCGTGGACGTGGACGCGCGGGATCCGCGCACCGACTACTACCTGCGCCTCACCCTGGACGACGACCGCATTCCCGGCGAGAGCCAGCTGTTCAACAACCACATTCCGGTGGACCCGTTGCTGGAGGGCGCGCTGTCGATCACCAAGACCGCGAGCATGCTGAACGTCACCCGCAGCCAGCTGGTGCCCTACACCATCACCTTCAGCAACACCCTGCCGGTGCCCCTGGCCGACCTGCAGCTGGTGGATTTCTTCCCTGCTGGCTTCAAATACGTGGCCGGTTCCGCGCGCCTCGATGGCTTGGCCGAGGAGCCGGAAGTGGAGGGGCTGCAACTGCACTGGAACGATCTGCGCGTGGACCCGGACCAGACCCGCACGGTGAAACTGCTGCTGGTAGTGGGCTCCGGCGTGGGCGAGGGCAAGTACGTCAACCGGGCGCAGATGTTCAACCAGCTCTCCGGCCAGGCCGCCTCCGGCGAGGCCTCGGCCACGGTGCGCGTGGTGCCCGATCCCACCTTTGACTGTTCCGACGTGATCGGCAAGGTGTACGACGACAAGAATATGAACGGCTACCAGGACCAGGGCGAGGGCGGCGTACCCGGCGCGCGGGTGGTTACCGCCACCGGTCTCAACGCCACCACCGACGCCCACGGCCGCTTCCATATCACCTGTGCGGTGGTGCCGAACCGGGATCGCGGCTCCAACTTCATCATGAAGCTGGACGACCGCAGCCTGCCCAGCGGCTACCGCCTCACCAGCGAAAACCCGCGTGTGGTGCGCGCCACCCGCGGTAAGGCGATCAAGGTGAACTTCGGGGCCAGCCTGCACCGCGTGGTGCGCCTGGATATGGCCGAGGGCGTGTTCGAGCCCGAGACCACCGAACTGCGCCCGCAATGGCACTCGCGCACCGAACTGCTGCTGGAGAAACTGAGCGAGGCGCCGTCGGTGCTGCGTCTCTCCTACCTGGCGGAAAACGAAGATCCGGACCTGGTGGAGCGGCGTCTGCAGACCATCAAGGCACAGATCGCCGGGGATTGGGCGGAACAGTATGGCGATTACGAATTGACGATTGAAACCGAAGTCTTCTGGCGCCGCGGCGCGCCGCCGAGCAAAGGAGGATTGGAGTGATGTCCTCTAATGAATGCGGAATGATGAATGCGGAATGCGGAATGAAGGTAACCGGGCCCGAAGAAATTCGTAGGATGGGCAAAGCGCAGCGTGCCCATCAAACCACGGCTGATGGACACGCTGCGCTTTGCCCATCCTACAAGGCTACCCGCGCGCTCTGGGGCTTGCGGTTTATTCCGCATTCCGCATTCCGCATTCCGCATTTAACCGTGCTCGCTTTCCTGCTCGCACTCCCCGCCTACGCCCAGGAAACCGAAGAACCCCAAACCCCCGCCACCCCCTGGTGGCAAATCTGGCAAAAACTCCCCGGCCTGTCCCCGCAAATCGAGGAGGCACCCGGGGTCGAATACACCGAAAACCCCGTCGGCAACAACACCGAGTCCATGCTGTTGGGCCAGCCGCGTCGCCAGTGGGTGCAGGACGCCACTCTGTTCTCCGAGGCGATGGAACCGGTGATCGAGGAAAATATTATCGAACCGCTGTCTTTCGATGCAGTGGAAGATGATATTCCCCCCGAATCCGTCGAGTCGCTGAAGGAAAAACTGGCGGAGCTGAGTGACGCATACAACCTGAAACTGCACTTTATCGGCCACACCGACAGCGAGCCGCTCACGCCGCAGCAGTTGGCGGAGTACCTGGACAAAACCGAATTCACCCGCGCCCGCGCGCAACTGGTGGCGGAATTTTTCCAACTGGCCCTGGACCTGCCGGAAGAGGCGATCTCTTTCGAGGGGCGCGGCGACGCAGAGCCGGTTGCGGACAATATCACCAGTACCGGGCGCGGACTGAACCGCCGCGTGCAGGTCCAGCTCAGCTACGACGAGCTGGACGAAGAGGCCCAGGCGGAGCAGGCCCGCGCCCAGGCGCTGCAGCTGAACCGGGTCAAGGTATGCCGCCAGGAAACCGTGTGCAGGCTGCGCTACACCGCCGGCAGCGAATATCGCGCGCGTTTGAAAAACCTGGTCACGCCCCTGCGCATAGAGCCGGGCCAGGTGGATCTGCCCGAGGCTTTCGCACGCCGCATCCGGGAGGTGCGCGCCAACCTGGCGGACAAGAACAACCTGGTGATTCATTTCGTCGGCCACACCGACAGCCTGCCGCTGCCGGACCGGCCCGCGCAGTTGTACAAGGATCATATGGCGCTGTCCCGCGCCGAGGCGCGCCGGGTGGCACTGGCAGTGCGCGATATGCTGGGGCTGCCCAGCTACGCGGTGACCAGCAGCGGCAAAGGCGCCAGCCAGCCCATCGCCAACAACGATACCCCCAAGGGCCGCGCATTGAACCGCCGCGTGGAAGTGGAATTCTGGTACGACGACCCGATGGAAACCGCCGGCGACGGCGTACAGGCCTGTCCGGAAGCGGCTAGCGCGGAAAGCATCACCATCGCCCACGAATCCCCCACCGGCGCACTGCAGCCGATCCGTTTCGAACAGGGCGACCCGGTGATTTCCCAGTCGCAGCTGGAGCATATCCGCCGGTTGATGGCGGAGGTTGCGGACAAGGCGAATGTGCGTGTGGGTTTTGTCGGCTACAGCGATAACGAGCGCATGGAGCGCCGCGAGGCCATGGTCTACGGCGATGACGTGGGCCTTTCCTCCGCGCGTGCGCGCCGCGCCATGGAAGCGGTGCAGCAACACCTGAATCTCAGCGACGAACAGGTGGAGTTCGAAGGGCGCGGCTATGTGCAGTCCGACGATGTGGTGACCACCGGCTTTATCCAACTGGATGGTGCCCGCGTGGAAGTGCAGGTGCTCTACGACGAACTGGCGGTGCTCGCGGATAAGGATCGCCTGGAAATCGAGCGTATCCAGCGCGAGGCCCGGGCCAACAACCCCTATGCCCTGAACCTGATGCGCATCACCGTGGACGGCGAACCGGAGTACGACCCCTATAAAAACTCCGCCGACCTGCAGCGCTGCACCGACGTGGCCCTGGAGAGTGCCAATATCCAGTTCCGCTTCGACAACAAGAAAATGCAGCCGCGGCTGAACGTCAGCGCCTGGCCCAACACCATCCGCTACGCCGACGATCCGGAGACGGAGGTGGCGGACAGCCGCGTGCAGTTCCGCAGCTACACCAACTACCCGTCCTTTATCGAGCGCGCGGAAGTGCGCCTGTTCGAGGAGGAGCAGTCGGTGCGCGACATGCCGCTGGCAGTGGTGGAATTGGATGTGAACGGCAGGGGCGAGTGGGAAGCGGAGCTGGAAGAGTTCCGCGCACCGCTGAAAAAGCTGCAATACCTGTTGCGCGTCTACGACGAAAAAGGCCGCTACGATGAAACCGAGCCGCAAACCCTGTGGCTGGTGGACCGCCTTGATGCCCCCCTGGAGGATACCGACGTGGAACGGGAGCTGCTGGTGGGCTACGGCGAAAACCGCCTGGCACACCGCAATATTCCCCTGGACGGCAACACGGTACTGGTCAACGGCTCGCAGATTCCCGCGGAGCACACCGTGTGGCTGGGCGGCAACCCGGTGCCGGTGAGCGGGCAGGGCGAGTTCGTCGCCGAGCAGATTTTCGGCAAGGGCCTGCACACGGTGGAAGTGGCGGTGCTGGACGAGCAGGGCAACGGCGATCTCTTCCTGCGCGATTTGCGTTTCGCCAACGACGACTGGTTTACCGTGGGCATCGCCGACCTCACCATCGGTTACGACAAGACCAACGGTCCGGCGGCGCTGGTGACCGGCGACGAAACCCACTACGACAACTCCGTCAGCTACGACGGCCGCCTGGCGTTCTACACCAGCGGCGGTTTTGGCGAGGGCTGGCGCCTGGCCGCCAGCGCGGATACCGAAGAGGGTCCGGTGGACGAGCTCTTTTCCAACTTTATGGAAAAATCTCCCGACGAACTCTTCCGCCGCATGGATTCGGATCTCTACTATCCGACCTTCGGTGACGACTCCACGGTAGTGGAGGATGCACCCACTTCAGGCAAGTTTTACGTCAAGCTGTCCAAGTACGACGACTACGGTTTGTGGGGTAATTTCAAGGCCGCCTACACCGACAATGAACTGGCCCATATCGACCGTGCCCTCTACGGTGCCAACGCGCACTTCGAGAGCGATGCGGTGACCAGCTTCGGCGAAAAGCGCTTCCAGATCGACGGCTTCGGCGCCGAGCCGGGCACCGTCGACGGCCGCGACGAATTCCGCGGTACCGGCGGTTCGCTGTACTTCCTGCGCCACCAGGATATTTCCACCGGCTCCGAGCGCCTGCGGGTGGAAGTGCGGGACAAGGATTCGGACATCGTGCTGGCGGTGAGAAACCTCACCGCGGTGGTGGATTACGATATCGACTATATCCAGGGCCGCGTACTGCTGAACAAACCCCTGTCCGCCCTGGCCAACGACAACCTGCTGATCCAGGACGGCGCCTTCAACGGCAACCCGCAATACCTGGTGGCGCGCTACGAGTACACCCCGGGGTTCGAGGAAATGGATACCCTCGCCGTGGGCGGGCGGGCCCACTACTGGCTCGGCGATTACGTCAAACTGGGTATCAGCGGCACCCAGCAGGACGAGGAGGACAACGAGAGCTCCCTGCAGGGCGTGGACCTCACCTTGCGCAAGAGCGCTGGCAGCTGGCTGAAAATGGAAGTGGCGGACAGTCAGGGCGGCAACCTGGACCGCTACTCCTCCCTCGACGGCGGTTACAGTTTCGGCAATGAGAGCGCCCTGGACCCGGATGCCAAGGCCGGCGCCTCGCGGGTGGAGGCCAGCCTGCAACTGGCCGATTTCTTCGAGGGCGCGCGGGGCTCCGGCACCCTCTACCACCAGGAGCGCGAGGCCGGATTCTCCGCGCCGGGCCAGGAAACCCTCAGGGACACCACCCAGTATGGCGCCAGTGTCAATCTGCCCATCGGTGAACGCTTTGATGTGGGCCTGAAGGCGGACAGCAAGGAGCAGGACCTGGGGCTGCACACCGAGGCTGTGGATATGGAAGTAGGCTACCGGATCAGCGACCGCTGGCGACTCGCCACTGCCGCCCGCGCCGACACCCGCGAGGACTTCTCGCCGGTGGTGCCCGCCACCCAGACCCAGGGCGACCGCACCGATATGGCGGTGGAGGCCGCCTACAACTCCGGTGAAAACTGGAGCGCCTTCGGTTTCGTGCAGCGCACCCTGGAAGTCACCGGCACCCGCGAGGAGAACGACCGCGTGGGCCTGGGTGGCGCCTATCGGGTGAGCGAGCGTCTGACCCTGGACAGCGAACTCTCCGGCGGCGACACCGGTACCGCCGCGCGCCTGGGGACCGATTACCTGATCTCCGACCGCACCAACCTGTACCTGAACTACGCCCTCGACAACGAGCGCACCGACACCGGCCTGCGCGCGCGCAAGGGCAATATGAGCACCGGCTTCCGCAGCCGCTACTCCGATACCCTGAGCATCTACGGCGAGGAGCGGTACAGCCACGGCGACGTCTCCACCGGCCTGACCCACGCCCTGGGGGTGGATCTGGCACCCAGTGACCGCTGGAGTTACGGCACCAGTGTGGAGGCGGGTACCCTCGAGGACCCGCGCACCGGCGCGCAGACCGAGCGCCGCGCCGTCGGTTTGAGTATGGGGTACGACTCTGAAAACACCCGTCTCTCCTCCGCCGTCGAGTACCGCACCGATATCCAGGAAACACCGGTGGATGAAAGCACCGTTTCCGAATCGGAGCGGGATACCTGGCTGCTGAAAAATACCTTCAGCTACCAGGTCAGTCCGGATTGGCGCCTGGTGGGAAAGCTCAACTACTCCGACAGCAAGAGCTCGCAAGGCGAATTCTACGACGGTAAATATACCGAAGGGGTAGTGGGCTACGCCTACCGCCCGGTGGACAATGACCGCTGGAATACCCTGTTGAAGTACACCTATTTTTACAACGTGCCCACTTCCGACCAGGTCACGGTGAACAACACAGCCACCGAGTTTATCCAGAAGAGCCATATCTTTTCGGTGGACACCACCTACGACATCAGCCGCCGCTGGAGCCTGGGCGGCAAGTACGCCTACCGCCTGGGCCAGGTGAGCCTGGACCGCCAGGACCCGGAGTTTTTCGACAGCCGCGCCAGCCTGTACGTCCTGCGCGCGGACTGGCACTTCGTCAACCGCTGGGACCTGCTCGTCGAAGGGCGCCTGCTCGACCTGCCGGACGCCGAGGACAGCCGCAGCGGCTTCCTGGTGGGCCTCTACCGGCATATGGGCAAACACTTGAAAGTGGGTGTGGGCTACAACTTCACCGATTTCTCCGACGACCTGACGCAGCTGGATTTCGACAGCCAGGGCGTGTTCCTGAACGTAGTCGGCAAGCTGTAATTGATGGGCACGACCGCTTCGCGGTCTTTGCCCACCCTACGATTGGAATGCGGAATGCGGAATGCGGAATGCGGAATAGGGAACGCGGGATAACGTGGATGTAGGATGGGCAAAGCGAAGCGTGCCCATCAATCACTCGAAATGCATGCCTCGCACCATATCTGAAATCTTGCTGCCCCAGTCTTTCGTATACCACCTCTTCTCTACCAAACGGTGAAAGCTGCTGTAAGGCCAGTCTTTGACACGCGTGACATATCCGTGCTTCACCGGGTTGTAGTGAATGTAATCCAGATGGTTGCCCCAATCTTGCTCGTCGCGAATTAGATGCTCCCAGAAACGTCTTTGCCAGACTCCTTTCTCGCGCTTGGATTTCTGTGACGCCGTACGGGCTGTGCTGGGAAGCCCAGTGGAGAAAATACGTTTTATCTTCATCCACCGGGTGGAGTAGTCGAGATCGTTGTTCGGCAGTTTCCAGATAGTGTGAAGGTGATCGGGAAGAACGACAACGGCCTGGATTTCGAATGAATGTTTGGCGTGCACTTGTCGAAAAGCTTTCCGCAAGCGATCTATATGGTCTACCAACAATGGTTGCCGATGCCCCGTTACCACGGTGAAAAAGTAACAGGCTCCTGGTACATAGGCACGGCGATAATCCATATTGCCATCCTGGTCGTATTATTGATGGGCACGTCGCTACGCTCCTTTGCCCATCCTACTCGGATTCCGTAGGATGGGCAAAGCAAAGCGTGCCCATCTTTTCCCCGCCGATTTGCTACTCAATCGCCGCTTCTTCCACCAGAGATAAAACCCGGTAAAAAACAACAACCCCGGCGCCAGTCCAGTAATCAATACCAGCCAGCGCCCGATCAAACCCAGGGCATCGCCGTTGTGCAGCGGAAACTGCCAGGTGAGAAACGTATTGCCGGCGGCGATCCTGGTGACGTCGTGGACCATCAATACTTCGCCGCTGTATTGGTCCAGGCGCACAAAGCTGGCGCCGTGGTTGCGCCAGGGTTCGCCTTCCTGCCTGAAGCTCAGCCCGTAGCTGTCGGCGGCGTTTTGCGGCAGGTAGATGCGCTTCAGCTCTCCATGCGGAAATATTGCCCTGCCTATGGCCACGGCGCTGTCGGGGTCCAGGGGCGGCGCGCCGGTGATCTGCGATTGACCCCAGGAGCCGCGCGGCTCCAGCGGCATCATCCAGCTCACCAGTTTTTCCACTTGCAGCGGAAACACGATGCTGACACCGGAAAAGGCGATCACCAGCAGCACCGGCAATAGGTAGATACCGCACACCTTGTGCAGGTCGAAGTAGAAACGGAAGCGGTTGCCGTTGCGCTTGATGGTGAAAGCCCGTTTCCACCGCCTCCCCCGAGGCCACCAGATCACCAGTCCGCTGATGCAAAAGACCAGCAACGCCAAACCCATAAAACCGACCACCGTCTTGCCGGTATTGCCGGCGAGCAGCGTGTAGTGCAGCCGGTAGATCCAGCTCATTGTGTACTCGCCCCAGCCGCGCACGGCCAGTACCCGGGCATCGGTGGGGGAAACGCTGACCTCTATCGGCCCCGGCGCGTCCTCGGGACCGGGAAAGCGCACCACGTGGGGGCTGCCTTCGGCGCGGGCGATATGGACACGCTGGGGTATGCTACCGGGCACGGCTGCGCGCGCGGCGGCCACTACTTCGGTGAAGGTGGCGGGGTTGTCGGAAGGGGTGAAGTCGACGGTCTGCGGTGCGAGTTTTTCGTCCAGCGCGTGGTCGAACACCAACAGGCTGCCGGTGGCGCCGATCAGCGCCAGCAGCAGGCCGAGAGTCAGTCCCGCGTATTTGTGTAGGGTAAAGAATATTTTTCGCATTTATGTTTTCGTACGAACTCTTCGCCTGACAGATTTTTGCTCCTGCAAAATCTGCATTTCCGCTGGGCGGTATTCCGCCATCCATGGCGGTCACAACAGGCGAAAAAATGAGTTAGAACAACCGCGAGTAGGACAGGTTTACACTGCGACCCAGTCCCTTGAAGTTAGTGTTGTCACGCCCGGCGGTTTGCGAGTAATAGGTAAAGTAATCCTCGTTGGTGAGGTTTTGCAGGCCGAAGGTAAAGTCGCCCGCCAGTGCGGTGAGGCTGGCGCTCAGGTCGATGGTGGCGTAGCCGTCGAACTCGGTAACGGTTTCCCCCGCGTCGTTTTCGAAATCCCGGTCCAGCAGGAAGTTGGCCTGCAGGCGTGTGCTCAGGCGATCGCTCCAATTGCGCGACCAACTCAGGTTGGCGCGATCGGGGGCGATATTGCGGCCGCCCAGATCGCTGTCCACACGTCCGTCCTGGTCGGAGTCGTAGCGGCCGTCGCTCTCCGCATAGCGCAGTTCCAATGTATCGGATTCCGTGGCGAACCACTGGCCGCGGAATTCCCAGCCGTCAATTTCCGTTTTCTCGCGCTTGACGCCGTAGATGCCGTCGGCATCTGCCTGCAGTCGCTGGCCGAAGTCGGAATCCGAGCGGTAATAGGCGAGCTGTGCGGCAAATTTTTCCAGGCTGAAGTCGACGCCGACTTCCCGGTTATCGGTGAGGATCGGCTTCAGGTCCAGGAAGGTTTCCACATCCTGGCCCGGCACATCGATGCCCCGCAGCACGCGCCCCACGTCCGGCATGGAGTAGCCCTCGGCGTAGTTGGCGAACAGCCGCCAGGCGTCGTTGAACTGGTAGGTAGCGCCGATATTGCCCAGGGTCTCGCTGAATTCCGGATTGCCGCCCTCGACAAACTGGCCGCCTTCGTTGGAGGCCAGGGTGGTGAAGTCGTCCACCTTGAGTTTGGAGATTTCGCGGCGCAGGCCGGCGGTGATTGCCAACCGCTCGATACCGGTGAACTCCACCTGCGCATAGGGCGCGATATTTTCGTAGCGGGTTTCCGGCACCCAGGCGCGGTTGGTCTGGATCAGTTGTTGCCAGGTCTCGTCCGCGAGGATATCCAGGCCGTAGGCGAGGCTCACCGGTGCACCCGCCAGCTCGTCCTTGATCAGGGTGATTTTCACCCCCTGCTTTTCCGAGTTGTTCTGGGATTGGTCGAAAATATCTTCTCCGTAGGCCGGGTCCTGGAATGTGCCGAAGTTGCCGCCGCCGTAGGTACCGGCGAAGTCCTGGCGGAAAGCCTGCATCCGCAATTTCTGGCCGAGGAAATCCTCGTTGCTGTACTGCAGGTTGACGGTGGTGACCTCGTTGGACGGCGCGTCTCCGGGGACATTTCCCTCTTCGGCGGTGGTGGGAACGCCGTTGGCGATGTCGCCGTTGACGGAAACCCAGTCGGTGCTGCCTTCGATCTCGTAGCGGTTGACCGTCAGCTCCAGCCGCTGTCCGTCCCAGCTGTGGCCCAGCTTGATAAAGGTATTCAGGGCCTCGCTGTCCATAGTGTCGCCCTGGGTGTTGTCGAAGCCGATCACTTCGCCGTCGGCGTCGTAGCCGAGGCCGCTCTCGCGGTAGCTGACGCTGCCCAGCAGGTCGATGCCGCCGAACTCGCCGGACAGGCTGTAGCTGCCGCCGTGGCTCAGGCTCTCTCCGGTGTCCTCGGGCTGGAAGGCGGATTCCACCCTCAGGCTCTGCTGCAGTTCGCCACTGGGCTTTCTGGTCACCAGGTTGATGATGCCGCCGGAGGCGCCCATACCGTGAATAGCGTTGGCGCCGTGAATCACTTCCACCCGCTCCAGCATCAGCGGATCGATGGTGTGGCCGTCGCGGCCGCCGTCGCGCAGGGGGTTGGACTGGGGCACGCCGTCGATCATATACAGCGGCTTGCGCCCGCGCAGGCTCTCACCGGAGTTGGTCAGTTTCTGGCGGCTGGGGGAGAAGCTGGGCACCAGGTTGCCGAGGATGGTGGAGAGGTCGCTGCTTACGCCGATCTGTTCGGCCAGGGCCTCCCGGTCGATCAGGGTGACGGTGTTGGGCACAGAGCTGAGGGGCCGCTCGGTGCGGCCGGCGGTTACCACCACTTCCTCTTCGATGCGCTGCTCTTCGGCCAGGGCCGGGATGGAGGTGAGGAAAATGGCCAGTGCCAGAGTGGTCTTTGCACCGCGCATAGGAACTCCTGTCGAAATAAATCTGCCGCCCGGGCAACGGGCTGATGGGGTTTTGAAAGGCTGGTGATACTAAATTAAATGAGAATCTATATCAATTTCATTATTGAGGAGTGATGGCGGCGTCGGCTGCTGTTTCTTCTATCTATACTGTGCGACGGACGGGCCTAAGGTGGCGTGTAAATAAATGCCAGATGTGACTTGACTCGCCTGGGCAGTGCCCCTAGAATGCGCAGCCTCTTGAGCGGTTGGGGCAACCCACCGCAGAGAAGCGAAGAGCACCAGGCTTCGTTTCTCAGAGTTGATGCGGGGTGGAGCAGCCTGGTAGCTCGTCGGGCTCATAACCCGAAGGTCGTAGGTTCAAATCCTGCCCCCGCTACCAAATTCAGGTGCCAGTGGTTTTTAGGTAGACGCCCGACGCGGGCTCCCTTTTCACCTCTGGCCGGCATGGCCGGGCGAAGGTCGTAGGTTCAAATCCTGCCCCCCCGCTACCAAATTTGCATTCGTGCATACTGGCTGCACGAGTGCGCGGTCGAAGCCCCGTCAGGGGCTTTTTCGTATCTGCGCCAAAAATTGCGCAGGAATACTTCGAAGTGGGCCGCAGGCCCATTTTTTGTTTCACGAAGTGCATCCTTGCACTTCACCCCTTTCGGGGCAGCTGACAGCTGTGCAAATCGGCTGTCCTGCCGATTTGTATGGCGGCTAATGGCGACTAAGCGCGAACGGTTGGAACAACTTCTGGCCCCGGTGGTGGAATCACTGGGCTGCGAGCTGTGGGGTATCGAGTATCAGACTCACGGCCGCAACGCATTGCTGCGTATTTACATCGATTCCGAGCGGGGTATCGCCGTAGAGGACTGCGAAAAAGTCAGTCGCCAGGTGAGTGCCGTGCTGGACGTGGAAGACCCCATCAGCGGCAAGTACACCCTGGAAGTTTCCTCGCCGGGGCTAGACCGCCCTCTGTACAAACTGGATCATTATCAGCGTTTTGCCGGCTCCCGGATCGAGGTCCGCCTGCGTATGCCGTTGGACGGCCAGCGCAAATGGCGCGGCCTGCTGGTCGGCGTAGAGGGCGAGGAAGTGGTGCTGCGCGTCGACAGTGAGAACGAATATCTGTTGCCCATCGACAGCATCGAGCGGGCCAATGTCATTCCCCAATTTGAAAAGTGATCAACGTAGCGTTTAGCGTGTTTAAAGAGGCAGCTGCATGAACAAAGAAATCTTGCTGGTAGCCGAAGCGGTTTCCAACGAGAAGGGCGTGGATCGGGAAATTATTTTCCAGGCGATCGAGGCGGCACTGGCGACAGCCACCAAGAAACGCTACGACGAAGATTCCACGATTACCGTTACCATTGACCGCGGTACCGGCGACTACGAGACTTTCCGCAGCTGGGAAGTGGTGGGCGACGATACTCTGGCGGAGCTGGGCACCCAGTTCACCCTGGAAGAGGCTCACGAGAAAGATCCCACGCTGAAAGCTGGAGATATTTACCGCGAGCAAGTGGAAAATGTTGAGTTCGGCCGCATCGCCGCGCAAACTGCCAAGCAAGTGATTGTGCAGAAGGTGCGCGAGGCAGAGCGCGCCAAAGTGGTGGATGAATACCGCGACCGCGTGGGCGAACTGGTCAGCGGTACCGTGAAGAAAGTGACCCGCGAATTTATCGCTGTGGACCTGGGTGGCAACGCCGAGGCGCGCCTGCCCCGCGATCAGCTGGTGGGTCGGGAAATCTTCCGCCTGGGTGACCGGGTGCGCGCTATTCTTCTGGAAATCCAGCCGGAAGCGCGCGGTCCGCAGTTGATGCTGAGCCGCTCCTGCCCGGAAATGATTGTCGAGTTGTTTCGCATCGAGGTGCCGGAAATTGCTGAGCAGGTCATCGAGATCAAGGGCGCTGCCCGTGACCCGGGCCTGCGCGCCAAGATTGCGGTGACCACCAACGACGGCCGCATCGACCCGGTGGGTGCCTGTGTTGGCATGCGCGGTGCACGGGTGCAGGCGGTGTCCAACGAGCTGTCCGGTGAGCGCGTGGATATTGTGCTCTGGGACGACAATCCGGCCCAGTTTGTAATCAATGCAATGGCGCCGGCGGAAATCGAGTCCATCGTGGTCGACGAAGACGCCGGCTCCATGGACGTGGCCGTGGCCGAGGAAAACCTGGCCATGGCCATAGGCCGCAGCGGCCAGAATGTGCGCCTGGCTTCCGAGCTCACCGAGTGGCAGATCAATGTGATGAGCATTGAGGACTGGCAGGCCAAGCAGGAAGCCGAGTCCAGTGGCGTCATGGAAACCTTTATGCAGCGCCTGGATATCGACGAAGATGTGGCCGGTGTGTTGGTGGAAGAGGGCTTCACGACTCTGGAAGAGGTGGCCTATGTGCCTCTGGAGGAGATGCTCACCATCGAGGGCTTCGACGAGGAAATCGCCGAAGAGCTGCGCGCTCGGGCCAAGGACGCACTGCTGACCCAGGCGCTGGCCTCCGAGGAACAGCTGGACGCCTCCGAGCCCCAGGAAGACCTGCTGAATATGGAGGGTATGGACCGCCATCTGGCCTATTTGCTGGCCAGCCGCGGTATTGCCACCATGGAGGACCTGGCGGAACAGGCGGTAGACGACCTGCTGGATATTGAAGGTGTGGACCAGGAGCGCGCTGCCGCGCTGATCATGAAAGCGCGCGAGCCCTGGTTTGCCGATGACAGCGGCGAAAAAACTTAAGCTGATTTATGAGCTTATGCCCGTCGCACAAAGATAGAACCCTCCGACCAAGTGACCTTTAGGAGAGAGAATGGCCGAAGTAACAGTTAGTGAACTCGCGAAATCGGTAGGTGCCACCGAGGAGCGTCTGCTCAAGCAGATGCAGGAAGCGGGTTTGCCCCACACTTCTGCAGATGCGGTGGTGTCGGACGAGGAAAAACAGGTCCTGCTCAACTCCCTGAAAAGCAGCCACGGGGAGCAGGGTGCTGCGCCGCGCAAAATTACCCTCAAGCGCAAAACCACCACCACGTTGAAAACCGGCTCCGGCACAGGCCGCAAAACCGTGAATGTGGAAGTGCGCAAAAAACGCACCTACGTAAAACGCCCTTCGGAGTCGGCGGAAGCGGAGGCTCCCGCGGAGCCGCCGCAGGCTGAACTGGACAAGGCGCTCGCCGAACAGGCTGCGTTGGAAAAGGCCCGCGCCGAGCAGGCGGAGGCCGAGCGCGCCCGCGCCGAAGCGGAAGCCAAAGCTGCCCGCGAAGCGGCCGAAGCCGAGGCCACCGAGGTGGCGGTGGAGGCCCCGGCCGAAGAGAAGGCGGAAGAGCCGGAGGTCGCCGAGGAAAAGATCGAGAAGCCAGAACCCCGGCCGGTGCGCTCTACTTACGTGGACGACATCGAAGCGATGCGTATCGCCGCCATGGAACGCCGCAAGCAGCAGGCCGTCCAGGAAGAGCAGGAGCTGGAAGAGAAAAAGGCTCGGCTCGAGGCGGAGCGACAGCGCGTAGAGCTGGAAAAGAAAGAGAAGGAAAAGACCGAAGCGGTCAAGCCCTCCCTGCGCCGCAAGCTGGAGTCGACTCCCGCTGTTGCGGAAAAAGACGAGGAAGAGCCGCGCAAGCGCCGTGGCCGCCGCGGCGCCAAGGCCGGCCCGAAAAAATCCAGCAAGACCGCTCTCTACGAGCAGGCGCTGGAAGCTTTTGAGAGCGACGAGGCGGAAAAGCGCAGTACCCGCTCATTGTCCCGCCCGACCCTGAAAATCAAACCTACCCACGGCTTCAAGAGGCCCACGGCAAAACAGGTATACGAAGTGCAGTTGGGCGAAACCATCACCGTCGGCGAGCTGGCCAAACGGATGAACATCAAGGCCGGCGATCTGATCAAGCGCCTGATGAAAATGGGCGAGATGGTTACCATAAACCAGAGCCTGGACCGCGAAACGGCGCAACTGATCGCCGAGGAAATGGGCCACAAGGTGGTATTCCGTTCCGAGAGCGAGCTGGAGGAGAGCCTGGTGGCCGAGGTCCAGCAGGTTGAGGGAGAAGAGGTTCCCCGCGCCCCTGTGGTCACCGTGATGGGCCACGTAGACCACGGCAAGACCTCGCTGCTCGACTATATCCGTGAGACCAAGGTGGCCTCCGGGGAAGCCGGCGGCATCACCCAGCATATCGGCGCCTACCGGGTGAAGACCAGCCAGGGCGAAGTCGCCTTCCTGGATACCCCCGGCCATGCCGCCTTTACCGCCATGCGCGCCCGCGGCGCCCAGGCCACCGATGTGGTGATTCTTGTTGTCGCCGCGGACGACGGTGTGATGCCGCAGACCGAAGAGGCCGTCAACCACGCCCGCGCTGCCGGCGTACCGCTGGTTGTCGCCATCAACAAGTGCGACAAAGAAGCGGCAGATCCGGACCGGGTCAAGAATGAGCTGGCGGCAAAAGACGTGATCCCGGAGGACTGGGGTGGCGACACACAGTTTATCAATGTGTCCGCACACACCGGCCAGGGCATCGACGAGCTGCTGGAAGCGGTTTCCCTGCAGGCGGAAATGCTCGAACTCAAAGCCAAGACCGGCGTCCCGGCCACCGGCGTGGTGATCGAATCCCGCCTGGAGAAGGGTCGCGGTGTGGTCGCCACCCTGCTGGTGCAGAACGGCGAGCTGAAGCGTGGCGATATCGTGCTCGCCGGCCAGAGCTACGGCCGCGTGCGCGCCATGACCAACGAACTGGGCAAACAGGTGAAAGAAGCCGGCCCGTCTACCCCGGTGGAACTGCTGGGCCTGGATACCACGCCCAATGCCGGCGACGAGTTCCTGGTGGTGGCAGACGAGCGCAAGGCACGCGAAGTGGCCGAGCAGCGCGCCGAGAAGGAGCGCCGCGAGCGCATGCAGCGTCAGCAGGCCGCCAAGCTGGAAAACATGTTTGCGGACATGGAAGCCGGCGAGAGGAAAGTACTGCCGGTGGTGATCAAGGCGGATGTGCGCGGTTCCCTCGAAGCTATCCTGTCCGCACTGGCGGACATCGGCAACGAGGAAGTGTCCGTCAACGTGGTCTCCAGTGGTGTGGGCGGTATCGCGGAAAACGATATCAACCTGGCGCTGACTTCCGGTGCCATCGTGATCGGTTTCAACACTCGCGCCGATGTCGCTGCGCGTAAGCTGGCGGAGACTGAGAGCGTGGAGATCCGCTACTACAGCGTGATCTACAATCTGCTGGACGAAGTGAAGCAGGCCCTGTCGGGCATGCTGGAGCCGGAAGTGCGCGAGGACATTGTCGGTATCGCCGAAGTGCGCGACGTCTTCCGCTCACCCAAGTTCGGCGCCATCGCCGGCTGTATGGTCACCGAGGGCACTGTGTACCGCAACAAGCCGATCCGCGTACTGCGCGACAACGTGGTGATCTATCAGGGCGAACTGGAATCCCTGCGCCGCTTCAAAGACGATGTGCAGGAAGTGCGCAACGGTATGGAGTGCGGTATCGGCGTCAAGGACTACAACGACGTCAAGCCCGGCGACCAGATCGAGGTCTACGATATCGTCAAGGTTGCCCGCGAGCTGTAGTACCTCCTGTTCCCCTCTCCCTCTGGGAGAGGGTCTCGGACCGCAAGCCCCGATGATGTAGGAGCGGGCCATGCCCGCGAACGGAGCCTGGTCGCGGGCATGGGCGGATGGCCGCCCCCCCCCGCTCCTACAGGGCGCTCCGTAGATCATCAGCGCCATTCGATATAGGTAAAAAATGGCAAGAGAATTCCACCGCGCCGATCGTGTCGCCGACGCTATGCGCCGCGAACTGGCGCAGCTGATTCAGCGGGAAGTGCGCGACCCGCGTCTGGGTATGATCAATGTCAACGACGTGGAGGTTAGTCGCGACCTCGCCACCGCCAAGGTGTTCGTGACCCTGGTGGGTGAGGACGACCCGGCCAGGATCAACACCTCCATGGAAGTGTTGAACAAAGCCGCCGGGTTCCTGCGCAGCCAACTGGCGCGCTCCATCCAGATGCGCACCATTCCGCGCCTGCAATTCCGCTACGACGAGACTTCCGTGCGCGGGCAGCAGTTGTCCGCGCTGATCGACAAGGCCGTAAAGTCTGATAAAGACCACCACCGGGACGACGATGAAGACAAATCCGCAGGAGCGGATTTGGACGCCGAAGGCGCCCGGAAGTCGTCCACCAAGGACGGTGGGAGTCAGTAATTTATGGGCCGCAGACCTAAATGGGGCCGCGCGGTTCACGGCGTGCTGTTGTTGAACAAGCCCGCCGGCATCACCGCCAACGACGCCCTGCAGAAAGCCAAGCGACTGTTCTTCGCCAACCGCGCCGGCCACACCGGCGCGCTGGATCCGCTCGCCACCGGGGTGCTGCCGATCTGCTTTGGCGAAGCCACCAAGTTCTCCCAGTACCTGCTGGACGCGGATAAGCGCTACCGCAGCACCTTCTGTTTCGGCATGGCCACCGATACGGGCGATGCCGATGGGCAGGTGTTGGCGAGCGCCGATGCCTCGGGCCTGACGGAAGAGAAGTTGCGCGATGCAATGGGCGTTTTCCGCGGCCGTATCCAGCAGGTACCGTCCATGTACTCGGCGCTCAAGCACAAGGGTCAGCCGCTGTACAAGCTGGCGCGCCAGGGACTGGAAGTGGAGCGCGAGGCGCGCACTGTGGACATCTTTTCGTTTGAATTGCTGGGTTTCACCCCCGGCCCCCAACCCCGCGCCGAAGTGGAGGTGCACTGTTCCAAAGGCACCTATGTGCGCAGCCTGGCGGAAGACCTGGGCCGCAACCTGGGAGTGGGTGCCTATGTGGATCAACTACACCGCTCCGCCTGCGGCCCCTTCGACGAAGCGGATGCCGTTACCCTGGATGAGCTGACGGAAGAGCGTGGCGAGGGCAGGGCGGAAAGCCTGGATCATCACCTGTTGCCAGTGGACTCACCCGCCTCGGGGCTGCCCAGACTGACCCTGCCGGACGACTCCGGTTATTATCTGCGTCAGGGCCAGCCGGTAATGGACTTGCAGGTCTACCGTATTGGCGCGGAAGGTGATATGGTGCGCCTCTTCCTGGAAAGTGGTGATTTTCTGGGCGTTGGAGAAATTACCGACGACGGGCGGGTCGCCCCGCGCCGCCTGGTAAGCACCCTGTAGGAGCGGGCCATGCCCGCGATCAGAGTTTGTTCGCGGGCATGGCCCGCTCCTTCAGGGAAAAAACCGTTAGCTGGTCTGTAAATATGCACGGGCCAGCCGAATCTTCAAAGCATATTACGACGAGGTATTTCGTTATGGCACTGACTGCATCTGAAAAAGCAGCCATCCTCAAAGAGCACGGCCAATCCGAAGGCGACACCGGTTCCCCGGAAGTCCAGGTAGCCCTGCTGACCGCCAACATCAACAAGCTGCAGGGCCACTTCTCTGCACACAAGCAGGACCACCACTCCCGCCGTGGCCTGATTCGCATGGTAAACCAGCGTCGCAAGCTGCTGGACTACCTGAAGCGCAAGGACCTGAACCGTTACGCACAGCTGATTGCCAAACTCGGCTTGCGTCGATAAGACTCCTCGATGCCCGCCCCTGGCGGGCATTGTTTTTTTGGGAGCGCGGAGAAGCCTCCGCACGCGGGCATACGCCCGCTAATATTCGTTCTGGTAAGAGCGAATGCTGTAGGGGTTGCTGGAATGGGCCAGCGACCGAAGGAAATAGGAAAATACCGTGAATCCAGTAAGCAAAACATTCCAGTACGGCAATCAGCAAGTCACCATCGAGACCGGCCGCATTGCGCGCCAGGCCACCGGTGCGGCGCTGGTAACCATGGGCGAAACCGTGGTTCTGTGTACCGTTGTCGGTGCCAAGGAAGCCAAGCCCGATCAAGGCTTCTTCCCGCTGTCCGTACACTATCAGGAAAAGGCCTATGCGGCCGGCAAAATTCCCGGTGGCTTTTTCAAGCGTGAAGGCCGCCCGTCCGAAAAAGAGACTCTGACTTCCCGCCTGATCGACCGCCCGATCCGCCCGCTGTTCCCCAACGGCTTTATGAACGAAGTGCAGGTGATGATCACTGTGCTGTCCGCGGAGAAAGACGTAGATCCGGATATTGCCGGCATGATCGGCACCTCGGCGGCGCTGTCCGTTTCCGGTATCCCCTTCGGCGGCCCTATCGGCGCCGCGCGTGTGGGCTATACCCAACAGGACGGTTACCTGCTCAACCCGAGCTACAGCGCGCTGAAAACCAGCGAGCTGGATATGGTGGTGGCGGGCACCGAAGACGCAGTGCTGATGGTGGAGTCCGAAGCCAAGGAGCTGCCGGAAGACATCATGCTGGGCGCGGTGCTGTTCGCGCACCAGGAAATGCAGGCGGTGGTGAAAGTCTGCGAAGAGCTGAAAGCCGAAGCCGGCAAGCCCATCTGGGACTGGCAGCCTGAAGCCGTCAACGAAGAGCTGAAAGCCGCCCTGGAAAACCAGTTCGGCGAGCAGGTGGCAGAAGCCTACCGCATCACCGACAAGCAGCAGCGCACCACCCGCCTGGGCGAGCTGCGCAATGCCGCCGCGGAAGCGTTGGCAACCGAGGAAGTGGACGAAGGAACAGTCAAGAGCTACTTCGGCAAGCTGGAGAAGAAAATCGTGCGCGGCGCAGTGGTGCGCGGTGAGCCCCGCATCGACGGCCGTGATACCAAGACCGTGCGCCCGATCAACGTCGAAGTCGGTGTACTGCCGAAAGGCCACGGTTCCGCGCTGTTTACCCGCGGCGAGACCCAGGCCCTGGTTGTTGCCACACTGGGTGCGACCCGCGATGCGCAGATCATCGATGCCCTGGAAGGCGAGCGCAAAGACTACTTTATGCTGCACTACAACTTCCCGCCCTACTCTGTAGGTGAAGCGGGTCGTGTGGGTGCTACCGGTCGCCGCGAAATCGGCCACGGCCGCCTGGCGCGCCGCGGTATCGCCGCCGTGCTGCCGAACCCGGAGAGCTTTCCCTACACCCTGCGTGTGGTATCTGAAATCACCGAATCCAACGGTTCCAGCTCTATGGCCTCCGTGTGTGGTTCCAGCCTGGCGCTGATGGATGCCGGTGTGCCGCTGAAGGCGCCGGTAGCCGGTATCGCCATGGGCCTGGTGAAAGAGAACGAAGGCTACGCGGTACTCACCGATATCCTTGGCGACGAAGATCACCTCGGCGATATGGACTTCAAAGTGGCCGGCACCGCTTCTGGTGTGACCGCGCTGCAGATGGACATCAAGATCGAGGGAATCACCGAAGAGATCATGGAGACCGCGCTGGAGCAAGCCCTGCACGCGCGTCTGCATATCCTCGCGGAAATGAACAAGGTGATCGGCGCCTCCCGCGAGGTCGTCAACGAGAACGCACCCCGCTACGCGACCCTGAAGATCCATCCGGACAAGATCCGCGATGTTATCGGTAAGGGCGGTGCCACCATCCGCTCCATCACCGAGGAGACCGGTGCATCCATCGATATCGAGGACGACGGCACCATCAAGGTGTTCGGCGAGGACGGCGAGAGCCTGGAAGCGGCGGTTACCCGTATCGAGGAGATCACCGCGGAAGCCGAGATCGGCGCCATCTACGAGGGCACCGTGGTGCGCATCGTGGACTTCGGTGCTTTCGTCAACTTCCTGCCGGGCAAAGACGGCCTGGTGCATATCTCCCAGATCGCGGAGGAGCGTGTCAACGCAGTCACTGACTACTTGAGCGAAGGCCAGAAGGTATTCGTGAAGGTACTGGACGTGGATCAGCGGGGCCGTATCAAGCTGTCCATCAAGGAAGCGAAGGCCGATCAGGCGGAAGAGCCTACTCAGGCCCAGGCGTCTGACGAAACCTGATTCTTTGTCGCTCGTTAAAAAAACCCGGCAATTGCCGGGTTTTTTTATGGACGCAGGCTAATCCGGTGCAGGAGCGTCATGCCGGCATGACGACCAGCGATCACGTCACTCGCCACTCCCCACCCCAACCCGTTAGAATCCCCTATAAAGAAAAAAGGGGAGCCCGCCTTGCACAACTACTGGCTTGTGGAAATCCTGCTCGCACTGGCCGCCACGCTGGTTGCCACCCAGTATTGGCATATTTCCCGCTATCGTCTTCAGACACCGGCCCTGCTGGTGACCGGGGGCCTGCTGTGTCTCGCTCTCGCAGCCGCCGTCGGGGCCTACCGCTACGGCATCGACCCGGGGATTACCGGGTTGCACCGCGCGCTGTCGCGCCTGTCCGGCGCCGTCTCATTTCTGTCGATCGGGCTGGGGCTGCTGTGGGCCCGGCTGCAGCTGCCCCTGGGATATCGCGGCCGCGCACCGGCCTATGCGATCTTCGCGCTGGCGGTCGGCTCTGCGCTGGGCCTGGCGGAGACCACCGGCTTCGATGCGCAGTCCGTAAACAGGCTGTACAGCGCTGTGGGGCTTTCCCTTTGGCTGCTGGTGGCTGCGATGGAATTGTTTGGGCGGCACAGCCTGTCCCGGTTGCAGGTGTTGCTGCTCGCCGCGGGCGCTCTGCTGGTGATTATCGCCGGGCTGTTTGTGGGAACCGGCGCGAGGCGGGTGCTGGGGTTGGCGCGTATCAACTGGTTCCACTTGATGCTGGCATTGGGAGTGATGTCACTACTGTGCGCGCTTCCGATTTTCCGGCGAGAGAAAAACGAATGAATAAAGGGTAACTGCTCACCCTGCAGGAGCGGCGGGGTGGTTCGCTTAAACCAATGCAGATCCCCTATGATTGAGTAATTACAAAAAAGGTTGCAATCCAAGTGAGTGAATCGATACAAACCCAAACCATTAGCCCTACCGACAGCGGCACACTCTACGGCAAGCCCGGCCTGGATCTGTTTCTGGTGCAGACACCCCTGTGCCGCGCGGTGATTGCCAGGCAGGGCGCCCAGTTGCTGGAGTTTCAGGCCGCCGGCTGCGAGCCCCTGCTTTGGCTCAGCCCGAAAGCCTGTTTCGAGCCCGGCGAACCCGTGCGAGGCGGTATCCCACTGTGCCTGCCCTGGTTCGGTATCAACAATCAGGACCCGGAAAAACCCAAGCACGGACTGGTGCGCACCGAGCCCTGGCAACTGGCGAGCGGCAAGGAGCTGGAGGGCGGGGAAGTGGAGTTGGTATTCACTTACCGGCACCCCGGCAACGAACTGTTTAGCGCACCTTTCTTCTGCACGATGACCATGCGCCTGGGAAGGGAATTGGAGTTGCATCTGGAACTGGAAAACCGGGACGAGGAAACTGCAGAGTACAGCTGGGCCTGGCACACCTATTTTCCGGTGGACGATGTGCGCGAGATCGAGGTACGCGGGCTGGAAAACACCGAATACCTGGACAAAACCCGCGGGCTGGAACGCTTCACCCAGGAGGGAGTACTCACTTTCCCAGGGGAAGTGGACCGGGTTTTTGAAAATGCCCCGGAACAACAGCAGATCATCACCAGTGATGCGATTACCGCTCGCAGCGAAAACTGCCACACCGTAATCGCCTGGAACCCGGGCGCAGAACTGGCCACGACCCTGGAGGATGTGGGCGATCACTACCGGGAGTATGTCTGCGTGGAGCACGGCAATGCGTTTGCCAACAGCTGGCAGCTGGAAAGCCGGCAAACAGCAACTGCGTCGCTTCGGCTCACCAGGTAAAAGTTATCGAAAATGAAATACACCTAAGAGCCTGTTTAAAGTCTTCGAAAATTCGACCTCAGTGCGGGGCCGGTATGGATGCCTCTTTCCGGGACACGCTGTAAATACGTCCTTGTACGCTCGTAATCGGCATCCATGCCTCATACGGTCCGGAAAAGAGGCATCCATACCGGCCGGGCGAGCTTCTCGCGAGACTCCAAACAGGCTCTAAGTATTTCCCCGTCGCTGATTACCGATGGACTTTTGTGGGCCCTGCCTGCAGAGAATTGATCAGGAGTTGTTGTTATGCCTACATCCGGTAAACAGGTCTGGAATCCTGACCAGTACGCTGAAAATGCCCGCTTCGTATCCGATCTGGGGGCGCCCGTTGTCGAGCTGCTCGCTCCGATACGCGGTGAACGTATTTTGGATCTGGGCTGCGGTGACGGCGCCCTTACGGTGAAACTTGCCGGATATGGCTGTGAAGTGGTCGCCGTCGATTCAAGCCCGGAGATGATCGAAGCGGCAAAGGCTCTCGGCCTTGATGCCCGCATCGTGGATGGGCAGGAACTTCCATTCGAGAGAGAATTCGACGCGGTATTTACCAATGCGGCCCTCCATTGGATGAAGAATCCAGCGGCCGTGGTCGCCGGGGTGGAGCGGGCGCTTAAGCCCGGAGGGCGCTTTGTCGGCGAGTTCGGGGGGCGGGGCAATGTCGCCGCTATTGTTGCCGCGGTAGAGTCTGCGCTGGGCTCCAGGGGTCTGTATTCGGAGTGCCCCTGGTATTTTCCCGGGGCTGAGGAATACAGTAAGTTGCTGGAAGGAAACGGATTTTCCGTGCAAAGTGCAACTTTGATTCCGCGCCCCACGCCCTTGCCTGGCGACGTGGGTAACTGGATCGAAACCCTGGCGCAGCCCTATCTCTCGGTGATTCCCGATTCGCTGAGAGGGGAGTTTCTGCGGGAGGTGGTGGAGTCGTTGCGCCCGGTTCTTTGCGATCGGAAGGGGAATTGGCATGCGGATTATGTGCGTTTGCGCTTCTGTGCCAGGAAAGGGTAGGTCTGGACGGCCGGGGAACGTACGCTTGGATAATTTTTTGTTGTTTGCGGTTTCGCGCTGGAGCGACCAGTAAAGGGAGTTGATTTTGGCAAAAAGATTTCACCTGGCACAGGTCAATATCGCACGGGCAAAGGGGCCCATGGACAGCCCGGTCATGAAGGGATTTGTGGATCAGTTGGACAGGATCAATGCGCTGGCGGAGAGCAGCCCCGGTTTTGTCTGGCGCCTGCAAACTGAAGAGGGCGATGCTACGGCACTGCAGGCCTTTGACGATGAGCGGATTATCATCAATATGTCGGTGTGGGAATCCTTCCAGGCGCTGAAGGATTATGTCTACGCCGGTGGGCACCTGAAGGTACTGAAAGACAAAAAGAACTGGTTCGAGAAGATGCCGGGCCCGATCCTGGCGTTGTGGTGGATACCCGCGGGGTCCACACCAACGGTCGACGACGGCAAGCGGGCTTTGCAGATCCTGGAAGCAAAAGGCCCCACGCCGGAGGCCTTTTCCTTTGCCAAGCCTTACCCTTCGCCGCAGGTCCAGCCCGCGTAAAAGCAGTTTATAACGCAGCGCGCGGATTTCAGTCGAAAACGGTCACTGTCTGGCGGGTAAAAGCGACCAGCTGTTCCCCGGCATCCCAAAGCCGTGCCTGGACAACCCCGTAGCCATCGGCCGCCTGCTGCACTTCGGCCAGATATTGCCACCAATGTGTACCACTGAAGTTGGGCAGGGGCTCGATAAATTCCACCGTCCAGGATAGCGAGCTGGCAGGTGCCGGTTTTGTAAGCATCGGCAGTATCGCCGGTGGCCAGGCGTCGATCAGCGCCAGCAGGTGACTGACGCCCACCGGTTTTTCTTCAGCTTCTTTGAACCGCACCCAGCCACCCAGTTGATTGTCTTTGCTGCCGCTGAAAGGCTGTTCCCCACGGGCGATGCGATAGTCGAAGTGCTGGGTAAATTCCGGCACGACGCCGGGGATATAGGGTAGCGCCTCGCTGTCCTCGGGCGCCTTGAACCGGGGCGCGGTATCCGTGTCCACCCGCACTTTTGACAGGCGGCCTCTGCCGAAACTGGCCAGCCCCGCGAGTACCACTGAATCTCCTTGCCGGATTCTTCCCTCCACCTGGGTGACCGAGCGCCCGGCCCTGAGAGTGGCCGCGGCAGTGTCCACAGGGCCCGGTGCCATCGGGCCGACGAAGGAAATGGTCAGGGAGCGCAGGCTCGCTTCCGGTTCTACCTGCGCGGCCATTCTTTCATACAGCATGGCGGCCACCAAGCCGCCAAATGTGGCGCGGCCCTGGGACCACCCTTCGGGGATCTCTTGTGCGTCCCGGTTCGATCGCCAGTCGCTGAGCAGTTGATCAAAAGTCATTTTGGATTATCTGATTGCGAGCGGGGAGATTCTTTACTCGAAAGTGTGATTGTCGTCGGGGAAGACGCCGTTCTTTACGTCTTCCGCGTATTTGCGTAATGCGCCCGGAATATTTCCCGTTTCTTCCAGAAAGTTCTTGGAGAATTTCGGCGGCGTTTCGGTGAGGCCGAGGATGTCGTTGATCACCAGCACCTGGGCATCCGTATCCCGGCCGGCACCGATGCCGATGGTGGGCATGGAGACAGTGTCGGTGATTCGTCTGGCGAGGGAGGCGGGCACACACTCGAGGACCAGCAGGTCCGCGCCGGCCTCGTCCAGTTGTGCGGCGTCGTCGAGGATTTCCCCGGCCCGCTCTTCGTCGCGCCCTTGCACGCGGTAGCCACCGAGCTTGTGCACCGACTGCGGGGTAAGGCCCAGATGTGCACATACGGGGATGCCGCGGTCGGTAAGCATTCTCACCGTTTCCGCCAGCCAGGCGCCGCCCTCGATTTTCACCATATGTGCGCCCGCCTGCATGATGCGGGTGGCGTTGGTCAGTGCCTTTTCGGGGGTGGCGTAGGTCATAAAGGGCATATCGCCCATAATCAGCGATTTCCTGTTGCCCCGGGCCACGGCCTCCACATGGTAGATCATCTGCTCCATGGTCACCGGGATGGTGCTGTCGTAGCCGAGTACGGTCATGCCCAGGGAGTCGCCCACCAGCACGGCCTCGACACCGGTTTTCTGCGCCATTGCGGCCATGGGCGCATCATACAGAGCCACGGTGATAAATTTTTCACCGTCCGCTTTCATCTTGCGCAGGGTCTGCACGGTTACGGGCTTTTCCAGTTCGGAGGGAGCGTAAGGCATATCAGACTCCGGGATTGTAATAGTGTCGGCCGCTGTTGATAGTGAGCAGGTATTCCACCAGCTGGTGGTAATCCTCTGGCCGGTCGACGATATCGATGTCTTCACTGTTGACGATCAACAGCGGCGCTTGGTCGTAATAGTGGAAAAACTGCGTGTAGGCGTCGTTGAGTGCGGCCAGATACTCGTTGCCGATAGCGCGTTCGGCGGCGATACCGCGACTGCGGATACGCTCCTGCAGAATCTTGAGGGGAGCCTGCAGATAGATCACCAGATCCGGCTTGGGGGCCTCCAGGGTCAGGTGCTGATAGACCTGTCGGTAGAGTGCCAGTTCGTCGCTGTCGAGGGTGACCTCGGCAAACAGCCGATCTTTCTCAATCAAAAAGTCCGCTACCCGCACCGGCTTGAACAGGTCGTCCTGGCGCAGCGCCTGGATCTGCTGCGACCGCTGCAGCAGGAAGTGCAGCTGGGTGGGCAGGGCCGCGCTTTTGGGATCTCGGTAAAAGCGTTCGAGAAAGGGGTTGTCTTCGGGCTGCTCGAGCAGGGTGTCGTAATTGAATGTGGCGGCGAGCTTTTTCGCCAGGGTGGTTTTGCCCACGCCGATATTGCCTTCCACGGCGATGAATCTGGGCAGGGTTTTGCCGGAGAGATCCAGCTCGCGGGTGTTGGGCTCACCGGGTTCTGTTGCCATTGGGCTCTACTCCTTATCTCCTTCTGCCGCCGGTGTTTTTTGTAGGGCGGTCCATGGCCGCGTGCGGAGCTGGAGCCTTCACGCCCCAGTAAGCTCCGCGCTCCCGGGGTCAGAGTTTTTCCAGGCGGTTGTGCGGGCATTGCAGCAGCAGGGTTTGTATCGACTCTCCCGAGGGGAGTTGCAGCTCCGGCTCCAGCTCCGCCAGCGGCAGAAGCACGAAATTGCGTTCGGCCATGCGCGGATGGGGAACCTGTAGCCGCGGTTCGTCGATGTGCTGCTGTCCGAACACTAGTATATCCAAATCGAGGGTGCGGGCACCCCAGCGGATGCCGCGCTCGCGCCCATGGGCGGATTCGATCGCCTGCAGTCCGTCCAGCAGGTCCAGAGGTTCCAACTGGGTTTCCAGTTCCGCCACCGCATTGATGTAATCGGGCTGGTTGCCGGGGCCGATGGGTGCGCTGCGATAGAAGCTGGAACAGCGCAGCAGGGCGGTTTGCGGCAGCGCGGCGATGGCATCCAGCGCACTGCGCAACTGCTGCTGCGGATCGGCCAGATTGCTGCCGAGGCCGATAAAACAGCGGGTCATTTACTCGGCCCTGGTGGAGCGCCGGCGGCGGCCGCCGCGGCCCCCCCTCCCGCGCCGGCCGCCGCCGTCGCGTTGCAGCTTGCTCACCATGGTTTGCCGCTGCTCTTCGTCCGCCTCCTGAAACTCGGTCCACCACTGGCCCAGGCCCGGCTGGATTTCGCCGGACTCCTCGCGCAGCAGCAGGAAATCGTAGGCGGCGCGGAAGCGCGGGTGCTCGCTCAGGTGCTGGGCGCGATTGCCGGTGCGGCGGGGGAGGCGCAGTTGCATATCCCAGATCTCCCGCATCGGAATGGAGAAGCGTTTGGGAATGGCGGTGTGCGCCAACTGGTTGCCGATGACTTCCTGTGCGGCCTGGGCCAGCGCCGGCACCGGAGGGACACCTTTTTCGGCCAGTTGCCGCTGCTCCGCCTGAACCGCCGGCCACAGCAGGGCAGCGTAAAGGAATGCGGGAGTGACCCGCTTGTCGTCGCGGATGCGCGCGTCGGTATTGCGCAGGGCCTTGCGGGTCAGGGCCAGCGCCGCCGGGTCTTCCAACTGGGCGGCGTTGTCGGGAAACAGGTGTTGCCAGAGCCCGTATTCGTGCAGCAGCTCGAAGGTACTTTCGCCGTAACCGCTCATCAGCAGCTTGAGCACTTCGTCGAACAGCCGCGCGGGGGCGATATTGTGCAGCAGCGGGGCCAGCTCGCCGAGGGGTGCTGCGGTCGCGCGCTCAATGGTGAAGTCCAGCTTGGCCGCGAAGCGCACTGCGCGCAGCATGCGCACCGGGTCTTCCTTATAGCGGGTGACCGGATCGCCAATGATGCGGATCAGGCGCTGTTCGATATCGCGCATGCCGCCGGTGTAGTCGTGGATCTCGAAGCCGTCGGTGGTGTAGTAGAGAGCGTTGATGGTGAAGTCGCGGCGTATCGCGTCGCTCTCCAGGTCCCCGTAGACGTTGTCGCGCAGCAGCATGCCGTGTTCCGATTGCTGCGCCTCGTGGGCCTCGCCCTCGCTGTGGTGGCCGCGGAAGGTGGTGACCTCGATCACCTCGCGGCCGATGCGCGCGTGCAGGATGCGGAAGCGGCGGCCGACGATGCGCGAGCCGCGGAACAGCTCCTTGGCCTCTTCCGGGGTGGCGTCGGTGGCTACGTCGAAGTCCTTGGGGTGGCCGCCCAGGAGCAGGTCGCGCACGCCGCCGCCGACGATATAGGCCCGGAAGCCGGCCTCCTGCAGCCGTTTCATCACCGTGAGCGCCGCCCGGCTGATATTCCGGCGGGACAGGTTGTGGTCGCTGCGCGGAACGATCCTTAGGGTGGCGGGGTTACCTGGCTTGCGCCAGCGTTTGATACTGCTGATCAGGGAATTGAGCATACGGCTGTCTGTTGCTTACTGGGGCTGGGCCCGTCTATTGTGCGGGCGGATTCTACCACAGGCACAAGCGAGCGCCCCGCTATCCGCGGGCGCCAGCGCAAACTGGGGGTAATTAAAGAAAATAAAGAAGGGAATTATTGTTATTCGGTATGAAGGCAGCGGCTTCCCTGCGCTCAATTTGCCGTCTGGCAAACACCCTCTCCCAGGTACAATCAGTCAGTTTGTAAACGCGCTTGTCGTTATTTTTGTTGTCTTCTGCTTTATTTTTATTTTTTATTGTTATTCTTCTGCTGGTTTTGGTCACTGTTTGCTTTTATTGTCGACCGCCCCATTATTTTTATTTTGGCTCGCCCGCTTATTGTCAGTTGTTATTAGGGCTTTAACAGTCATTTATTTTTATTCTTGGCTGTTTTTGTTATTTGTACTAAACAAAGCATTTAGTGTGCCAGTTTTAATAAACCCTTAATAATCAATGAGTTACGCTCTGAGGTGGTTTCAGCTGCCGTTCAGGATGGCTGGGATCGTTACGGATGGCGCGGAAGTTGTTACGCCCGGGTGGGACAGGGGTAACACTTTGCCGGGGGAGGATGTGCGCGGGACGAACTTGTGTTCGCCCGACAGGAAGATAGACATGCGGGCGAACACAAAGTTCGCTCCCTGCGGAACAGATAAGGGTATTTAAAGAGACTCGGGACTTTGGGAAGAGTACTGGCGTCAGACGTGAAGGCCCTGCTACCGGGGGCCGTTCATGAAAAGCGCCTGCGGCTGATAAACAGACCGATGAGGCTGTTGAGTGAACGGCCCCCGGTAGCAGGGCCGCCACTGAATTGGCCACGTCGCTACGGAGTGACAGACGGTCCTGCGGACCGCAAGCGGAGCTGGAGCTCCGCGGCCCCAGGGGCTGGCCCTGTCGCCACTGACACAGCTCCCCGTTCCCGGGGGCTCAGGCTTCGGCGGCCATGCGGCGGCTTTTCTTGCGCGGGATGCCCAGTTTCTGACGCCGCTCCCACAGGCACTTGCGGCTTACGCCCAGTTTCTTCGCCAGTTCGGTCTCGCTCATGGTGTCCTGGTGCTCGAGTACGAAGCGGGCGAAGTAGTCCTCCAGGGACAGGTCTTCGCGGGGGTCGGTGTGTAGACTGCGCGGGCGGCGATCCGGGTCCGCTTCGTCCACCGGCACCAGGTCCAGGTCGATATCCAGGGTGTGGTGGTCTATCTCCCCGTTGCCCTCGGTGAGGATCACCGCGCGCTGGATGGCGTTTTCCAGTTCGCGCACATTGCCCGGCCAGGTGTAGGTGGTGACCGCCTGTACCGCCTCGGGGGACAGCTTGAGGGTGGCGCGTTCCACCTTGGCGCAGAATTTCTCCAACAGATGCTCGGCGATCGCCAGTACGTCCTTGCCGCGTTCGCGCAGCGGCGCCAGGGTCATCTGTACCACGTTGATCCGGTAGTAGAGATCCTCGCGGAATTTGCGCTCGCCGGCCAGTTGGCGCAGGTTGCGGTGGGTGGCCGCCACCAGGCGCACATCCACCTTGCGCGATTCCACCGCTCCTATGGGGCGCACTTCCCCCTCTTGCAGGACGCGCAGCAGGCGCGCCTGGGCTTCCAGGGGCAGCTCGCCGATTTCGTCCAGGAACAGAGTACCGCCGTCAGCGGCGGCCACCAGGCCCTCGCGGGCGGTCTGGGCACCGGTAAAGGCGCCTTTCTCGTGGCCGAACAGTTCGGCTTCGATCAGGGTTTCGGGGATGGCGGCACAGTTGACCGAGATCAGCGGTTTGTCGGCGCGGCGGCTCTCCTCGTGGATGGCGCGCGCCACCAGTTCCTTACCGGTGCCCGTCTCGCCGTGTACCAGCACGGTGGCATCGGTGGGGGCCACCTTGTGGATGCGGGCGTAGAGTTCCCGCATCACCGGGCTGTCGCCGATCATGCCGGAGATGCTGCGGCCCGGATCCTTGCTGCTTGGGCCCTGCGCGCGGCTCTGCGCGGCTTTGCCGATCACCCGGCGTACGGTGGCGATCATCTCGTCGTGATCGAAGGGTTTGGCGATGTAGTCCGCTGCCCCCATGCGCATGGAATCCACTGCCGAGCGCAGGCTGGCGTAGCTGGTCATGATCAATACCGGCACGTCGCCGGCCAGCTTGAGAAGGTCGGTACCCGGTGCTCCGGGCAGGCGCAGATCGGAGATAACCAGGTCGACTTCGCTGAGGCGGTATTTGGTGGTTGCCTCCCGCACAGAGCCCGCCTCGCTTACCCGGTAGCGGTGCCGTTCCAGCAGTTTGCGCAGCGCCGTTCGGATAATGGCTTCGTCTTCGACGATCAGAATGTGGCTCATATGTTACGCCTGGTTACAAAATGCTCAGGAAGAGCCTAGTTTTACCTTTCGGGCGTTTCGATGCAACCCACAGAGGAATGCGGAATGCGGAATTCGGAATGCGGAATGGGTGCAGGGCCCCAAAATCGGGGGCTGCAGCGCACTTATTCCGCATTCCGCATTCATCATTCCGCATTAGATATGGGAAGCTGCACGATAAACCGCGCGCCGCGCCCGGTCTCGGGATTGGCGGGACTGACCAGCTCCAACTGGCCATCGTGCTCCTCCACGATGCTGTACACCATCGCCAGCCCCAGGCCGGTACCCTGGCCCGGCTCCTTGGTGGTGAAGAAGGGCTCGAGGATGCGGTCGCGGTGCTGGGGGGAAATGCCGGGGCCCTCGTCGGTGACTGCCACGCAGGCGCAGCCGCGCTCGGCGTAGCCTTCGATCTGGATGTGGCCGCCGTCCTCACTGGCGTCGCGGGCGTTGCTGAGCAGGTTGATAAACACCTGGATCAGGCGCTGGTTGTCGCCGGGGGCGATCAGGTCCGCGGGCACGGCGTTGTCGAAGGTCACCTGGGTCTTGTCCCGCTGCAGCGACAGCAGTTGCACGGCCTCCTGTACGCAGGCGTAGAGGTCCACCGGGGCGCGCTCGCCGCCGCTGTCGTGGCTGCCGCTGTGGGAGAAGTTCACCAGTGAATGCACTATGCGGCTGATGCGCTGGGTCTGGCTGAGGATCTGGTCGGCGGTGTCGCGCACTTCCGTACTGTCGGACTCGAAGTGCAGGTTCTGCGCCAGGCAGGCGATGCCGGTGACCGGGTTGCCCACCTCGTGGGCCACACCCGCCGCCAGGCGGCCCACGGAGGCGAGGCGCTCGCTGTGGATCAATTCCTGCTCCAGCACCTGGGTCTCGGTGATGTCCTCCAGCAGCAGCATCTGGCCGTCGCTGCTGCGCTCGCCATTTCGCGCGCGCGCGTTGCGGCGGCTCTTGAGGTGGGTCTTGTGCAGGTTCAGCCAGTGACTGTTGCCGTCCAGGTCCACCTGCTGCTTGAAGCGGTGGGCGTCCGTGGACTGGGCGAACTCGGTCAGCAGCGCGCGCCAGGGCTCCGCCAGGTAGTCCAGCTTGGAGCCGATCACCTCGCTGGCGGCGATACCGGTGAGATCCTGCATGGCGTAGTTCCACAGCAGTATCTCGCCATCGCGGCCCAGGGAGCAGGCGGCCAGGGGCAGTTCCTCGAGCATCTGCCGGTGGTAGAGGCGCAGGTTGTTGAGTTCCGCGGCCAGGCCGGTGAGCTGGTTCTTGTAGCGGTTGAGCCGGGTCTCGATCAGGTGGATGTCCTTGTTGGCCGGCTGGCCGCTGTCCTTGAAGGGGAAGTGGCGGTCGATGATCTGCCCGGCGAGCACCCGGCCCAGCAGCCCGGACAGGTTGGCCTCCAACTTGTTGCGCAGTTGGCGCAGAGCGTAGGGACGGCGCTCGCCGTCGGGCAGCCCCAACTGGCGCAGGGCGCGGTTCACCTCCTGGTTGGCGGTGGCGGCGCCCAGGCTCTCGGACAGGCGCAGGCGGAAGTCCGCGGTCGACTCCACGTCCATTTCCAGGCGCAGGGCCTGGCTCAGGGTGTCGTCGCTGCACAGGTCCGCCGCGTACTGTTCCAGGCTGCTGCTGCGGGTGAACAGGGAAAGCCCCACGAACAGCAGCACATTGACCCCCAGCGACAGGGTGGTGACCTGGGTCCAGATACTCATACCGAGGGGTATCTGTATCTCAGTCCCCGGCAGGGTGATGCCGCTGGCGCCGAACACCGACGGCAGTAATAAGCCGCCTGCCCACACTAGATTCCCCGCGAGCAGGCCGCCGATAAAGCCGCGCTTGTTGCCCCGCGGCCAATGGATCACCGCGAAGATGCCCGGCAGGAGCTGCAGGGAGGCGATAAACGCCAGCAGAGCCAGGTCGGACAGCGCCAGGCGATTGTTGAGCAGCAGGTAGAAGCCGAAACCGGCCAGGAACAGCGCCGCCACCAGGGCGCGGCGCAGCCACACCAGCTGGCGGTACATATTGTCCTCCGAGTGCCAGCGGGTGCCCGGCAGCAGCCAGTGGTTCATCACCATGGTGGACAGCGCCAGGGTGATCATCACCAGCGCCCCGGTGGCGGCGGAGAGCCCGCCCACAAATGCCAGCACCGTAAGCAGCGCGGAGCCGCTGGCCCGGGGCACGGCGAGGGCGAAGTACTGCACCGGCTCGGTGACGTCCAGCGCGAAGCCGGCCCACATAATCGGGAAGATAGGCAGCGCCATCAGCAGCAGGAACAGCGGAAAGCCCCAACTGGCGGTGCGCAGGGCCTGCGCCGCCGGGCGCTCGGCGACACTCAGGTAGAAAATGTGCGGCATAGCCACCGCGGTGGCGATAAACACCAGCAGCAGCGTGTGCGAAGAGCCCTGTTTGATGGGGGTGTAGAGCAACTGCTGCATATCGCTGTTCTGTGCCAGCCAGCGGTCCAGGCCGCCGAGGCCGCCGAAGACCCCGTACACCGCGTAGAAGCCCACCGCCAGCAGTGCCACCAGCTTGACCACCGATTCCAGCGCCATGGCGCTGGCGAGGCCGGCGCGGCGCTCGCCGCTGGCGCCGTACATGCTGGTAAATACCGCCAGCAGCACGCAGTAGAAGAAGGCGATCAGGTTCTTGCTGGTGACGCCGCTCTCCGCCAGTGCCAGCGTGGCCACGCTGTCCCGGGACAGCAGCGCCAGGGTCTCGGATACCGCCTGTATCTGCAGCGCGATCAGTGGCAGCAGGCCGAGCAGCAGGAACAGGGTGGCCAGGGTGCCCGCCTCACGGCTGTGGTAGCGGAACACCAGCAGGTCCGCCGGCGACGTGAGCTGGTAGCGCTGCGCCAGACGCGCCAGCGGTTCCAGCGCTACCGGTGCGAACAGGAACATGGCGCCGGTGCCCAGGTAGTAGGCCAGTACGCCGTAGCCATACTGCCAGGCCAGGTCCACGATGCCGTAGAAGGTCCAGGCGGACAGGGATACCCCCAGCGACAGCACGTAGATCAGTGGGTGGCGCACCCAGCGCGCCGGCAGCCAGCCCTTGGAGGTGGCGAAGGCGACGAAGAACAGCGCGGCGATATAGGCCACGCCGATCAGCGCGATATGGCCTACCTCAAAGCTCATTGGACTTGCGCCTGAGTTGGATAAAGACCGCCAGCAGAATCAGCACGAACCAGAGGATAAACGGCCGGTACCAGGCGCCGGAGGGATTGATCATCCAGGTAAAGATCGTCGGCGAGAAGACGTAGCCCACCAGTACCAGCAGGATTAACAGAGTGCGGTTGGTCATTGGAACCTGGGCTCGGGGCCTGTGGCTCCCCTCTCCCGCTTGCGGAGGAGGGGCTGGGGGAGGGGGGAGCCGCAGGCCCACCCACTTCACACCCGGAAAAATCGATCGCGGCCATGGGCCGCTCCCGGCCGGACCGCTCCTACAGGGTATTTCTCAATACCACAAAATTGGCGGGAAAATGTTAATTGCCGAAGGGCCTCAGCGCAATTGCCGATCGCGCATATCCACTTGGTGGCGCTGCCAGCGCGCCGCGGCCCACTTGAGAATATGTTCCGGCTCTTCCCGCGCCAGTTCTTCGGGTGGGTGAAAGCCGAGAAAGCCTAGTGCGACGCACAGGTTTTCCGGTGCGCGTGTGTCGTCTATCGCCGGGGCGTGATTCTGCTTGCTGAGCTTCTGGCCCGCGGGCCCCATCACCAGGGGCAGGTGGCCGAACTGCGGTGGCGGCGCGCCCAGCAGGCGGAACAGCAACTGCTGGGCGCCAGTGGTATCGATCAGGTCGGCGCCGCGCACGATATGGGTCACACCCTGGTCGATATCGTCCGCTACCACCGCCAACTGGTAAGCGTAGAGGCCGTCGCGGCGCTTGAGAATGGTGTCCTCGGCGATCGCCTGGGTCTGTGCGCCGCGCCAGAGGTCGACGAAGTGCTCCTCGCCGCCGGCGCATATTAGTCGCAGGGCGCTGGGGCCCTGTTCCTCCCGGGTACCCCGGCAGCGGGCGTTGTCGTGCCCGCCGGCGGCGCGGATCTGTGCCCGGGAGCAGCGGCAGGGGTAGATCAGTTCCCTCGCCGCCAGTTCCGCCAGGGTGGCTTCATAGAGCTTGTGGCGCCCGCTCTGCCACTCCAGGGGGCCGTGCCAGTGCAGGCCGTGGGCCTCCAGCGATTTGACGATGCGCGTGGCGGCGCCGGGTTCCTCCCGCGGGGGGTCCAGGTCCTCCATACGCACCAGCCAGTGCCCGCCGTGAGCCACGGCGTCCAGGTAGCTGCCCAGGGCACACACCAGGGAGCCGAAATGCAACGGTCCGGTGGGGGAGGGGGCGAAGCGTCCGACGTAAGAGTGAGAAGAGTTCAACAGTTGGTTCTTGGGTAGCTCAGTGGCGACCCTGCTGCCGGGGGCTTTGTGTCAGACACGCTGTGAATACGTCCCTGTACGCTCTCCACGGCCATCCATGGCCGTGAAAGGTCTGACACAAAGCCCCCGGCATCAGGGTCTTCGCATCAGCGCTTGGGTACTTTTCTGCATCACAAGTTGTGCGTTGTAGGGGCGGTCAACCTGAGATCTGCTTTTCCTTGATTTCCGCCAGCGTCTTGCAGTCCACGCACAGGGTTGCGGTGGGGCGGGCCTCCAGGCGGCGGATGCCGATTTCCACGCCGCAGGCTTCGCAGTAGCCGTAGTCGTCCTGGTCGATCAACTCGATGGTGGCATCGATTTTCTTGATCAGCTTGCGCTCGCGGTCGCGGGTGCGCAGTTCCAGGCTGAACTCCTCTTCCTGGCTGGCGCGATCCGCCGGGTCCGGGAAGTTGGCTGCCTCGTCTTTCATATGGGAAACGGTGCGGTCCACTTCCGCCATCAGCTCGGCCTTCCAGGCCAACAGCAAGTTGCGGAAATGCTCCTGCTGCTTCTCATTCATATACTCTTCGCCCTTCTTCTCCTTATAGGGCTCAAAGCCGTGCAGAGAATCGGTGCTCGCAGCAGTTTTGGGCATAGTCGTTGCCTCTCGTTGTATACGGGCCCCCGGATATGGGGGCACCACCACCAAATTCAATCTAGCTTAGTCGGAATCTTCCCGGTTGGTGCTTTTTTGAGCGAAAGGCACCACCCTGGCGACCGAGAGCGAGGAAGCTATCAAATCTCTGCGGTTCGCGCCACAAAATGTTGTGCGGCGGATGCAGGAGCCCCACGGACAGCCGGGGTCGCCACACCGCAGCCGGGTGTAGTATTTTGTGGCGCCCAGATTGTCAGCAGGTACTCATCCGTGAAGTTTAATCCACCCTTGCAGCGGGGGACGCTGCTGCGCCGCTATAAGCGTTTCCTTGCTGATATCGAGACCGAAACCGGCGAATTGATGACCGTTCACTGCCCCAATACCGGTTCGATGAAAAACTGCTGGGCGGAAAATACTCCCTGCTGGTACTCGGACTCCGGTAATCTCAAGCGCAAGTACCGCCATACCCTGGAAATCACCACCACCCCCGAGGCGGCGCTGGCGGGGGTGAATACCGGGCGTGCCAACGGTCTGGTGGAGGAGGCGATTGGCGCGGGAATAGTTGCGGAGTTGCAGGGGTATGAAACCCTGCGCCGCGAGGTGCGCTACGGCAGCGAAAACAGCCGTATCGACCTGTTGCTGTCAGGGCCGGCCGGCGACTGCTATGTGGAAGTGAAGAATGTCACCCTCGCCGAGGGCGCTCGCGGGCTCTTCCCCGATGCGGTCAGCAGCCGCGGCGCCAAGCACCTGCGCGAACTGCAGGCGCTCGCCGGGAGCGGCGTGCGGGCGGTGCTCTTCTACTGCGTGCAGCACACCGGAATCGAAACGGTGGCGGCGGCGCGGGAGATAGATCCGGGCTATGCCGCCGCCCTGGATTCGGCGCTGGCGGCCGGGGTGGAGGTAATTGCCTACCGGGCGGGGGTCAGTGCCGATGAGATTGCCCTGCGCGAGGCGATTCCTTTTCGCTGAATCGCTTCAGTTGATAGGAGCGGCCGCTCCTACAGAGTAGTAATCAATCAGCCAATAATACGTACAGGCCTTCCTGAGAGTGCTCCACTGGCACCGGCATCAGCGCCTCGCCGGCGCAGGGGCCGGCGATACATTCGCCGGTCTCGATCAGGAACAGCGCGCCGTGGGAGGCGCACTGGATCAGCGCCCCCTCCGGGTCCAGGAACTGGTCCGGCTGCCAGTCCAGGTTGATCCCCTGGTGGGGGCAGCGGTTTCTGTAGGCATAGACCTCGCCATCCTTCATCACCGCGAACACATTGTCAGTGCCCGCGGCGCCCTGTTCAGATGAGGAGCCCACGGAAAACCCCTTGGATTGGCCCTCGGTCAGTTCATCGTAACGACAAAGAAAATGTTTCTGCATAACGGATTTTGACTCGCCGGGAACGCCGAGCCCCAGGCCCGCCGGTGATTATGGAGCCGCGAGTGTAACGGAAGTGCGATGCTCTTGCCCGTCGCGCAGGTAGCTCAGTTCCACCTCCTCGCCGACGCGGTGGTTTTCCAGCGCGTTCATCAGGTCGTCGTAGTTGCGCACCGGTTGCCGGCCCACCGCCACTATCACGTCCCCAAGTTGCCAACCGCCGCGGCTGGTGCGGTAGACGCCGCGCAGGCCCGCGCGCTCCGCCGGCATTCCCGGCGCGGTGCGCAGCACCGCCACGCCCTCGAAGCCGTAGCGGCTGGCCCACTGGTCCGGGGCCGATTCGATTCCCAGCACCGGGCGCACCAGGCGGCCGTGGGCGATCAGTTCCGGCACTATCTTCTTCACCGTATCCACCGGGATAGCGAAACCGATGCCCACACTGGCGCCGCTGGGGCTGTAAATGGCGGTGTTGACGCCGATCAGCCGGCCGCGGCTGTCCAGCAGTGGGCCGCCGGAGTTGCCCGGGTTGATCGCGGCGTCGGTCTGGATCACGTTGCGGATGGTGCGGTTGTTGGCGGCCTGTATCTCGCGCCCCAGGGCGCTGACCACGCCGGTGGTCAGGGTGGTGTCGAGCCCGAAGGGATTGCCGATCGCGAGCACTTTGCGGCCCACCGCCAGGTCGCCGGAGGTGCCCGCCACCAGCGGTGTGAGCAGCTCTTCCGGCGCTTCGATTTTCAATACCGCGAGGTCCTTTTCCGCTGCAGAGCCCACCAGCTCCGCCGGCCACTCGCTGCGGTCCTGCAGGGTGATGGTGACCTTGCGCGCGCCCTCGATCACGTGAAAGTTGGTGACCACGTGCCCCTGCTTGTCCCAGATAAAACCGCTGCCGGCGCCCTTGGGCACCGTGTGCAGGCGCAGCGTCCAGCGGTCGCGCACCAGGGTCTCGTTGGTGACGTAGACCACCGAGGGACTGGCGAAGTTGAACACCTGCATGGTGTTCCGCTCGTCGTCGGTGGAAAAGGTTGGCAGCGGGTTGGCGGATGCCGCCAGGGCCGCCAGCAACAGCAGCGGCCCGGCGGCCAGAAGGGAAAAGAATCGGTTCATGGCACTTGTGAGAGTCAGTTGATTCGGTGCCTATTTTTGCAGGGCCGCGATACGATCCTCAAGGGGGGGATGGCTGGCCATCAGCGCGCCCATGTTGCCGAAGATGCCGAAGGCCTTCATGTTGCTCGGCAGGGGCTGTTCGCGCCCCGCCTCCGCCTCTGTCTTCAGGTGCATCAGGGCAGAGATCATGGCCCCGCTGCTGGCCAACCCGGCGCCGGCGGCATCGGCGCGGTACTCCCGGCGGCGGCTGAACCAGGCTACGATCATCATCGCGAAGAAGCCGAACAGGATGTCCATGGCGATGGAGGTGACGAAGTAGCCGATGCCGAGGCCCTGTTCGTTCCTGAGCACCACCCGGTCGACGAAGAAGCCGACCAGGCGCGCGAGGAACATCACAAAGGTGTTCAGCACCCCCTGGATCAGCGCCAGGGTCACCATATCGCCGTTGGCAACGTGCCCGATCTCGTGGCCGATCACTGCGCGCGCCTCGTCGCGGTTGAAGCGCTGCAGCAGGCCGGCACTTACCGCCACCAGTGCGCTGTTGCGGTTCCATCCGGTGGCGAAGGCGTTGGCCTGGGGCATGGGAAATATCCCCACCTCCGGCATGCCGATGCCGGCCTTTTTCGACAGTTCGCGCACCGTGTCCACCAGCCACTGCTCGTCGGCGGTCTGCGGCTGTTCTATCACCCGGGTGCGGGTAGTGGCGCGGGCGATGGTTTTGGACAGCAGGAGAGAAATGAACGCGCCGCCGAAACCGAAGATGGCGCACAGCAATAACAGCCCGGGGAGGTTCAGGTCGACACCGTTGGCATCGAGGATGCCCTGTATTCCCAACAAGTTGAATATAATGCCAACCAGGGCCAGTACCGCCAGGTTGGTCAGAAGAAAGAGACCAATGCGCAACATCGGCGTTCTCCAAAACACTTCTTTAGGGAAAGTGTAGATAGGGCCGCCGGAAGTGTTTTCAACGGTCTTATTCGGTGCCCTGTGAGGACAGCAGGCGGTCCGCTTCGCTGGCCAGGCGCGCCTTCAGGTCCGGGTCCAGCTCGTTCCAGTGCACGTCCAGCAGCGCCCCCTGGAGAGCGTAGAGCAGTACGCGGGAGACGTTGATGCCGCGGTTGCGGATACTGATAAAGGCTCCCACCGGGCCGACCCTGCGCAGGTCCTCGCAGGAGCGGATACCGATGGAGTGGAGGATATTGACAGAGGCGAGGCCCAGGTTCTTCAGTTGTAACAGCTCTGATTGACTCGGGTGCATGCAGTTGATCCCTAACTGGTTGTACTTCCGTTTCGCCCGGCAGGTCCCGCAGCCGCGCCGGGCAACATAGCACAAAACGACCGAAGGCCAAATCGGGGCCTGTTGACACTGAATCGCGGCTATCGAATTCAGTGCCAACAGGCCCCGATGTTGGCGATTATTGGGTCTTTGGGAATCCGTCGATCCCCAATGATATGGTTGTATGCGTGGGATGTATCTAATGTAGTCGGGTTTGGCACCTTTGCCCGTGGACAACCGAGGAGAATGACATGCTGGAGGCGCCATTGCAGCAAATGCTTTTTGGCTTGGGCGACGAACACGTCATCCTCGAGCCGCGCTCCGGACAGCTGCTGCACCCGGAGGCAATGGTGGCGTTCGAACGGCTGAGCGCGGATGCGCAGATGGCGGGTTTCGATCCCCGGGTGGTTTCCGGTTTCCGCAGTTTCGAGCGCCAGCGCACCATTTGGAACAACAAGGTAGCGGGCAGCAGACCGGTACTCGACAGCGCCGGCGAGCCACTGGATATGGCGCAGCTGTCGCCAGAGCAGGCCGCCTTCGCTATATTGCGCTGGTCGGCGCTGCCGGGCGCCTCCCGCCATCACTGGGGCACCGATTTCGATGTGGTGGACGCGGCGGCGATGCCCGCGGACTACCGCCTGCAGCTGAGCCCGCAGGAGGTCGCCGACAATGGCATCTTCGGCCCTTTCCACCGCTGGTTGGACGCGCAGATCGTCGCCGGTCGCAGCTACGGGCTGTTCCGCCCCTACGCCGAAGACCGCGGCGGCGTGGCCCCGGAGCGCTGGCACCTGAGCTACGCACCCCGCGCCCGCGAACTGCAGCGGCTGCTGACACCGGAGCTGCTGCGGGCGCAGTTGCAAAGTTGTGAGCTGGCGCTGGGCGATGTGGTATGCGGCAATATAGAGTCCATATTCCAGCGGTTTATATGGGTGCCGGAGGAGTGTTATCCCGACAACTTTGATTTCCCATGAATTTGTAGGAGCGGGGGGCGGCCATCCGCTCCTACAACCAAGACTGAAGAGGACAGTGGCTATCAACGGCGATATAGAAAAGCGGGATATCTGGAGCGCGATGCGCGCCGAGGCCACCGCCGCGGCGGCAGACGAACCGGTATTGGCCAGCTATTTTCACAACACGGTGCTGCGCCATAAATCCCTCGACAGGGCACTCGCCTATCAACTGGCCTCGGTGTTGAACCACAGCGCGCTCACCGCCACCGCGCTGCAGGAAGTCATCTCCGCAGCGCTGGCGGACGACCCGCAGATTTCCCGCGCCATGCGCGCGGATATTTGCGCCTGGTACGATCGCGATCCCGCCTGCGACCAGTACCTGACCCCCTTCCTGTACTTCAAGGGCTTCCACGCGTTGCAGTCGCATCGGGTGGCGCACTGGTTGTGGCGGCAGGGGCGGCATACCCTGGCGCTGTATTTTCAGAGCCGGGTGTCGGAGCAGTTCGCGGTGGATATCCACCCGGCGGCGCGCTTCGGCAGCGGCATTATGATCGACCACGCCACCGGCCTGGTGGTGGGGGAGACCAGCGTGGTGGAGGACGACGTATCCATGCTGCACTCGGTCACCCTGGGTGGCAGTGGCAGTGGCGGCGGCGACCGCCACCCGAAAATCGGCCGCGGGGTGATGATCGGCGCCGGGGCCAAGATCCTCGGCCCGGTGAGAATCGGCGAGGGCGTGAAGATTGCGGCCGGCAGCCTGGTACTGCGCGATGTTCCTCCACACAGAACCGTGGCCGGCGTACCTGCCCGAGTCGTCGGTCGCGCCGGGGAGAAGCCGGCCTATACCATGGACCAGACCCTGGACTCAGACGGTTAATTACTTGAGTACTCGAGTTTCGAGTTCAGTTCCGGGAGCCGGGACGGGGTGCGCCTTTCTGGGACACGCCGTAAATACGTCCCTGTAGGCTTGTCTGCGAGGTCCCTCTCGCAGACAGTCCCAGAAAGGCGCACCCCGCCCCGGCTTTTGCCATCGGCAGGCGCCTCGAACTCCGAAACTTGAGTTGAGAACAACAAAAAAGAGGTAAGCCCATGTCGCAACCTAAATACAGCCTGGTTTTCCGCGGCGACCTGATGCCCGGATACACCGCCGCCGACGTCAAGGCCAACATGGCGCGCCTGTTCAAGGCGGGCCCGGAAACCATCGAGAAACTGTTCAGCGGCCGCCCGCTGGCGATCAAAAAAGGGCTGGGCAAAGCGCAGGCGGAACAGCTGCAGGCGACCCTGGCCAAACTGGGCGCCCAGTCCAGCTTAAAGGCCGAGGGCGAGCCGGCAGCTCCGGCCCCACCACCATCGCCTGCACCGCAGGTGACAGAATCCCGGACGCCCCCGCCCCCCACGCAATCCGATTGGAGCCTGGCGCCGATGGAGGGCAACCTGATCAAGGAGCACGAGCGGGCCGGAAAGAAGGCGGTGCAGGTGGACGTGGCCCACCTGAGCCTGAAACCGGCCGAAGGAAATCTGGTGGAGGAGAGCGAGCGTTCGTCCAGGCAGCCGGTATCGGTGCAGGTGCCGGATTGGCAGTTGGACTAAACCTCAATGGCACTAAGGTAAGGCGCAGGACAATTTTTGTAGGATGGGCAAAGTGTAGCGTGCCCATCAGGGCCTGGAAGATGGGCACGTCGCTGCGCCCCGTTAACTCGCGCCATCCATGGCGCTCGCCCGCTTGGCGGGCGCCTGTGGCGTCCACATCGGCAATCCTGCCGATTTGTGGCCATCCTACAAGGAAGTGGTTTCACCGTTACCGTGGACAGCCTTCGCTACGCGGCCGGCGGATTCCCATGGAGCTGCTGTTGTGCCAACAGGAGAGCGCCCAACTGACCGGATTCGCCGCCCAGTGCCGGGGGAACGATATAGGAATCCGGATGCGCCAGCGCCGGGGCTGGCCCGTAGCCATTCAGCAACTGTTGCACGCGCTCGCGGATCAGCGGGAACAAAAAGGAATTTTGCATCACGCCGCCGCCGAGAATAATCCGCTCCGGCGCATGGCAATAGGTCAGGTTGACGCACATCTGGGCCAGGTAATCCGCCTGCAGTTCCCAGGCCGGGTGGGACGGCGGCAGCTCGGCGCCGGAGCGCTGCCAGCGCTGCTCCAGGGCGGGGCCGCAGGCCAGCCCCTCCAGGCAGTCGCCGTGGAACGGACAGCAACCGGGGAAGGGGTCCCGCTCTCCATTGCGGGACATGCGCATATGTCCTATTTCGGTATGCGTGAAGCCGTTGACCAGTTGCCCGCCCATCACAATGCCGGCACCGATACCGGTACCCACGGTGACATAAATAAAATTGTCGATGCCCTGCGCCGCCCCTAGGTGCTGTTCCGCCAGCGCGGCGCCGTTGACGTCGGTATCCAGGCGCACCGGAACATCCAACTTTTCGCGAAACCAGTCCAACAGATGGACCTGCACCCAGTCGAACTTGGGCGTTTTCAGGATACGGCCGTAGTCGGGCGAGGCCGGATTGTTATCCACCGGCCCGAAGCTGGCGATCCCCATTGCGCCCAAGGGGCCGCGCGCCGCGCGCGCGTCGTGAAAAAATGCCAGCACTTCCTCCAGGGTGCGTTGCGGTTTTCCGGTGGAAATGCGGGCGGACGCGAGAATCGTGTGAGGGTCGCGGGCCACCACGCAGTTGAAGTTGGTTCCGCCCGCTTCCAGGCCGGCCAGCAGCGGTGCATTTTGAGCAACCTGTAACATGGTGAAAAAGACCCCGAAAATCCTGTTGAGAGTATATGGTGGAAAAAAACCGGGCACTTGGGGTGTGCCCGGACCAAGCGGTGGTATCAAACAGAGACAAACTCAGAATTCATACTTGAACGTCACCGAACTGGTGCGGCCGTTGATGGAGCGGGCGCGGATAATACCGTTCTCGGTCATCGAGCCCTCTTCCGCCTCGGTGAGCCCCTCCTCGTCGAAAAGGTTGTTCACGTTCAGGCTGACGGAAACCGCGGGGGTGATGAAATAATTGGCGAACAGGTTGGCCTGGGTATAGGCATCGAATTTCAGGTCGTTATTGTCCTGCGCATAGGCGTCGCTGGTGCCGATGATATTTACCCCCACACTGTAGCGGTCGGTGGTGTAGGACGGCGTCAGCGCGTAGATCCAGTCCGCCTGGCGGCGTGGGGTGTTGCCCACCAGCGACGGGTTCAGCTTGTCGCTGGCGATCTCGGCGTCGGTCCAGGTCACGCTGCCGGAGAGGTTGAAATCGCCCATTTGATAGGAGCCTTCGAACTCCACGCCCTGCGCCTTGTAGTCGCGATCGAAGAACGTCTGGGTTGTGGCCTCGAAATTCTGCTCCTCGGTTTCCGCGTAGAAGGCGGTTACGAACAGGCCCAGGTTGTCGCGCCGGTATTTCACCCCGGTCTCCACCTGGTCCACTTCGTCCACCGCGGCGTCGTCGTCCAGGAGGCCGCCGTCGGGCAGCACGTTGGGGCCGAACAGCAGGCGGTCGGCGTTGGCGCGGCCGCCGTGGCTGAGGCGCCCGAACACAGCCAGGTCCTCTGTGAGCAGATAGTTGGCGCCGACGGAGTAGGAGGTGTAGCTCCAGTCGTAGTCCACCGGCAGGGCGTTTTCGTTGTCCACGAAAGACACGCTCTGTTCCGGCACCGAGATTGTGCCGTCGCCGTTCACGTCCACATCGACCATTTGCACGGTGCCGGCGTAGGAGCCGTTGGCGCTGCCGCTGTCGTGTCGCAGGCTGGCGTCCAGGGTGAGGTCGCCCAGCAGCCACTCGAGGGAGACGTAGGGCGCGCGGATATCGTATTCGGTGTCGTAATTGCGCGTGCAGCAATTGCCCCAGAAGGGCACCCCGTAGGCGAGCAGGCCGTTATCGGTTTGCAGATTGCCGTCGGCGTCCGCTACGTCCAGCAGAGCCGCCTTGTCACCTTTGACCTCCATCAGGTAGGAGTTCCACAGCCAGGACATGTCGATGGTCTGGGAGGCCGCGTAATAGCCGAAGGTCAGGGTGGCGCTGTCGAAGGATTTGCTGATCTTGAGATCGTTGGTGTAGCTGCCGAAGTCGTTGAACTCGACATCGAACAGGTGCATGCGCATCGCCAGGCCGTTGCCGTTGAGGGCGCCGGGATCGGCAATTGCGGTGCCGGCCTGGGAGCCGTTGGCGTAAACCAGGCTGGCGCCGGCCCCGCCGATGGATTCGGCGATGCCCTGGGCGTCGCCGATCTCCGCCGGGAAGGGGGTGTTGAAGCCGCCGTCCACAAAGGCCTTGCGGAAGCGGTCGGTCACCGTCCAGCTGTCCCCCAGGTCGAAGGACAGTTCAGTACCCACGGCGGTGTAGACGGGGTGCATGCCGTCAGTGATATCACTGCGGCGGGTGTTGCCGTCGTCGCCGATGCCGAGATTGGTTTTCAGCAGCGGCGTCTGCAATGTGTCCTCGAGGATGTCGTAGCCGGTGATGGAGCCGCCGCCGGCCCTGGCGGGCATGGGCATGTAGCTGACGGCCTTGTCGTCCAGGTGCTTGAAGTAGACCCGCGCGTAACCGTTGTCGAATTCGCGGGTCAGGTTGGCCTTGATCTGGCCGCCGGAGTTGCCGGTGTAGCCGGCGTCGCGGGGGCCGTCGCCCTCGCGGTAGAAGCCGCCGACGTGATAGCGCCAGCCATCCGCCAGGGGGCCGCCGTATTCGAAGTCGGTGCGCACGCTGTCGTAATCCAGACCGACGGTGGCGCTGGCGCTGCCGATGGCCTCCTCGCCGGTCTTGCTGATCACGTTGATCACGCCGCCCGGTGAGTTGGAGGCAAAAGTGGAGGCGGAGCCGCCGCGGATGGATTCCACCCGGCCGACAGTGGAGTCGAGACGCAGAAAGATATCGGCGTTGCCGAAGGCGATATCGCCAAACTGCATCACCGGCAGACCGTCCTCCTGCAGCTGCAGAAACTTGGCGCCGCCGGAGGCCACCGGCAGGCCGCGCACGGCGATGTTGGCATTGCCCTCGCCACCGGACGCCTCGGCGCGAATACCGGGGATATTGCGGAAAGCCTCGGCGGTGGAGCGGGGCGCATAGTTGGCCAGGTCGTCGGTATTCATTGAGCTGACCGAGGTGCTGGACTCCATCTTGGACACGGGCCGGGGACTGGCGGTGACCATCACCTCTTCCAGTTCCAGCAGGTCATCGGCCAGGGCCGGCTGCACGAGGGCACCGGCGACGGCCAGGGCCAGCAGGCGGGGGGCAAAAGGATTGCGGGCGCGGGAGTTTCCTCCCCGGCGAACTGTTTCTTGTTCTCTCATCGTTATTCTCCTCAAGGATCTCTTTATCGTTGTAAATCCTTGCCCGCGCGGGTGGCGGACGGACCGGTGGTGTGCCGGTTTTATTAATTAAATCACTGTTATTTAATAAGTGCAATACACTAGATTGCTTGAACCCAAGAGCAGAAGTTAGTCGCCGGCCACAGACAGTTGGCCGTCCGCCCCCTGCGCGATCGGCAGCGGGTCGCTGACCCCGCCCACGAACTGCCCTTCGCCGTCGAGGTTCCGAAACGCCATCAAGTACCAGTTCCCATCCGGCCCCTCGACCACCCGGCCGGCGTAGAGACTGCCCCGGGCATCCGCGCCGAGGAATCCCGAGCCCTCGGTGTGGAAGGGGCCCAGGGGGCCGTCGCCGGGGAAGTACTTCAGTCCGGTCAGCGGGGTGACGCCCTCTGCCAGGTGCGCCCGGCTGTGGTATTTCACCGAGACCGAGCAGAACAGATAGTGACGGCCGCCGATGCAGGCCACCTGCGGCACTTCCATCTCGCCGTACCAGCCGGGCGCGAACAGCGGCGGCCCCGCCTGCCAGTGGATCAGGTCGGTGGAACTGGCGTAGCCCACGGCGCCGCGCCCGTCCGGCGCGCCGGTATTGGCGCGGCAGGTAAGCAGCATGTGATAGAGCTCGCGATTGGCGTCCTTGAACACCCAGGGATCGCGCCAGGACTGGTCGTGCCAGTGATCCAGGTTGAGGGTGTCGTACCAGCGCGGGTCGGTTTCCAGCACCGGGCTGGCCGGGTGCTTATGCCAGTGCATCAGGTCGTCCGAGGTGGCGAGGCAGACCCGCTGGATCAATCCCTTCTCCGATTGGCGGGTGCCGGTGTAAAACATAAGCCAGCGGTCGCCGTCGCGGATAACACTGCCGGTCCAGGTGGTTAGGGAATCGGCGGGCTCTTCCGGCTGGAACTCGGGGGAGGAGGGGGCGAGGGCATCGGGCAGGGGCGTCCAGTGGCGCAGGTCCTGTGATATCGCATGACCGACATTGACGTTCCAGTGCCGCAATTCAGGGTCGCCGAGAGCGCGGTCCGCCTGCAGGTAAAACAGGTGATAGTCCTCCCCGTCTTTTGCGAACCAGAAATCCCAGATCCACTTGTCTTTCAGATCGAGCGCCATTGCATTTTCCTCGGGTAACTACTCCCCCTCGCCGGAGAGGGGCTGGTGGCGGCCCTGCTACCGGGGGAAGTTTGCGGGACACGCTGTGAATACTTCCCTGTACGCTCGTAATCGACATCCCTGTCTCATACGGTCCCGCAAACTTCCCCCGGCATCAGGTCCTTCGCATCTAACTTCGGTATTCTTTTCGTGGCGGAGGAGTAGGTAGTTTCTTCCTCAGTTTGTAGGATGGGCAAAGCGGAGCGTGCCCATCAAGGCCGTGGGCACGTCGCTGCGCTCCTTGCCCATCCTACGAGGGAGAGGGGCTCTTACACCGACACGCGCTCCGGCACCCCGCCTTTTAACAGCACCGTCTTATCCGGTGCGAAATTCGAATAGAAGGGCAGTATGGCGCCGCCCACTGCTACGGCGTCCGCCCCCAGGGCCCCGGCGCGGATCACCGGCACGAACAGGTCCGCCTGGGCCGCCTGGCGCATACGGCGCGACACCATGCCCACCAGTTCGTCCAGCAGGTAACGCGGCAGCACCGCGTCGATCACAATGGCCTGCAAATCCAGGATGCCCACCGCCGACAAGAGCGCGAACACCAGCGCATCGGCGCAGTCTTCCATCCACTCCTGCACCAGGGGGCGGGCGGTATCCATTACCGTTTCCAGGTCCGACACAAAGGCCAGGTCGATACCGTGGGCGTTCAGGTGCCGGCGCAGGCCGAACAATGACGCGCGGTTGTAGAGCGCATCGAAAGGACCGGCCGGCGCCGGTACTGAATCCAGACCGGATCGGGGCACCGGCATGGAGGCCAGGGCGCCGGCGTTGCCGTGCACGCCCGGCTCCAGGTTGCCGTTTAGTATCAGTCCGCCGCCGATAAAGGTCCCCAGGTAGACGTAGAGGAAATTGTCCTCCCCGTCGCCGAACTGCTGTTCGGCCGCCGCCGCCGCCGAGCAGTCGTTCTCGAAAAATACCGGAAGGCTGGTGCGCGCCTGCAGTTCTTCGGCGAAGTTGACTTCCTCCCACTCGCGCACCCGTTCGGGACTTATTTCCAGCTCGCGGCTCCAGGCCCCCATAAACCAGGGCATGGCCACGCCGACCCCCATCAGCTTGCGGGTCTCCTGAGGGCTGAGCTTCGCGACCAGTTCCGCCATTCCGCTTTCGATGTGTTCGAGGACAAACGCCGGCCCCGGCATCTCCCGCTCATATTCCAGCTTGTGCAGTATCCGCCCGCCGAAATCCATCAACAGCACCTCGACGCCGCGCCGCCCCACTTTGACTCCGATGGCGTAGGCACCGCGCGGGTTGAGGGCGTAGAGTGTGGAGGGCTGGCCCTTGCCGCCCAGGCGGCGGCCTTCCCGCAGCACCAGTCCGGTCTCTTCCAGGTCGTCGACGATCCTCGTCACCGCCTGGGCGGTCAGGTTGGCCGACCTGGCCAGGTCCGATTTGGACGCCGTCCCCCGCTGCCGCAACGCGGCCAGCAACACCCTTTCGTTATAGCGGCGCAAACCGCTGGAATTGCTTCCCCTGCTCATGCTTCAGTCTCCCGGTCGCTCTGGCCGTGGTGCGCACAAAAATTCAGTTTAAGGGTGGATTGGAGAGCTTTCAATTGGTTTAATCCGGGGCGTTTCGCAATGTAACTCTTTGTTATTGGGGGAATTTTTCGCCCTCTCCGGAATTCATTGATTTATTAAACCACTGTGAATTATTATTGTAAAATAAAATCGATGACGCGGTGGCCAATGGCCGGTCGCACAGTGGAATAACCATAAGAAACCATGAAACCATAAGAAGAGTTGACGAGATGATTGAGAGTACCGCGGACCTGGGCCTGCACGGCATTGACCTCACCATCGTCGGTGTATACTTCGTTGCCACCATTGCCATCGGTCTCTACCTGAGCCGTAAACACGACAACGCCGAGGACTATTTCCTCGCCGGCCGCGCCATGCTGTGGCCGTTTATCGGCCTGTCCCTGTTCGCCTCCAATATCTCCAGTACCACGCTGATCGGCCTGGCGGGCGATGCCTACAGCAGCGGCATCGCGGTCTACAACTACGAGTGGATGGCTGCGGTGGTGCTGGTGTTTTTCGCGGTGTTCTTCCTGCCGGTGATCCTGCGCACCGGCCTCTACACCATGCCGGAAATGCTCGAGCGGCGCTTCGATTACCGCGCGCGGCGCTACTTTTCCGTGCTGACGATCTTTCTCAATATTGTCGTGGACACCGCCGGCAGCCTCTACGCCGGCGCGCTGGTGCTGAAACTGATCTTCCCGGATTTCCCCATCTGGCAGATGGTCGCCCTGTTGGCGATAGTCGCGGGTATTTACACCATCAGCGGCGGGCTTGCGGCGGTGATGTACACCGATACCATCCAGGCGGTGCTGCTGGTGGTCGGGTCGGTGGTGATTACCATTTTTGCGCTGGACAAGGCCGGCGGCTGGGAGAATGTGCTGGCCCAGGTCTCGGCCGACAAACTCAGCCTGGTCCGCCCGGCGGACGACCCCGGGGTGCCCTGGCCGGGGCTGGTCACCGGTGTGGCGCTGCTGGGCTTTTACTTCTGGTGCACCAATCAGTTTATGGTGCAGCGGGTGCTCTCGGCGAAAAACCTGGACCACGGCCGCTGGGGCGTGCTCTTCGCCGGCCTGCTGAAGCTGCCGGTACTGTTTATCATGGTACTGCCGGGCACCTTTGCCATTCTTCTCTATCCGGATCTGCCCCGGGCGGATCTGGTCTATCCCACGCTGATGTTCGACCTGCTGCCGGTGGGGCTGCTGGGGCTGGTGCTGGCCGGTTTTATCGCCGCGCTGATGTCGCAGATCGACTCCACCCTCAACTCGGCCTCAACGCTGATCACCATGGATTTCGTCAAGCCGCTCCGTCCGTCGCTCACCGCACACCAACTGATGCGCGTGGGCCAGGTGGTGACCTTTATTTTCATGGTATTGGCGGTGGCCTGGGCGCCCCAGATCGAAAACTTCGGCTCGCTGTTCAAGTACCTGCAGAAAATACTCTCCTACGCCGTGCCGCCGGTGCTGGCGCTGTTCCTGGTGGGTTTTTTCTGGCGCGGTGCCAATGCGCATGGGGCGATAGTGACCCTGGTGGTGGGAACCCTTGCGGGTATCGGCCTGTTCCTGGCCAATGAGGTGTGGGACTTGTTCAACCTGCATTTCCTGTATGTGGCGCCAACTCTGTTTGTGTTCTGCGTCCTGGTGCTGGTGGTGGCGAGCAGGTTGAGTCCGCAGGTGCCGTCCGAGAGCGCGCTGGTGTTTACCTGGAAGCCGGAGAGTTTCGCCGAGGAGACCCGCGCGCTGGAGGGGCAGCCGGTGTGGAAAAACTATCGGGTGTTGTCGGTGCTGCTGTTGGCGCTGACCGCGGGGATTGTCGGTGCCTTTTGGTAAACCTCTGTTGAGTCGTCATACCGGCGCAGGCCGGTATCCAGTTCTGTGGCACCTGGGTTCCGGCCTGCGCCGGAATGACGTAGGACAGACACAAAAAAACCGGCCGAGGCCGGTTTTTTTTCGCGCTAAGGGAACTTAGCCTTCTTCTTTCAGATAGCGCTCGCGGGAGGCCAGCACTTCTGCACGTGCCGCTTCGGCGTCGGCCCAACCTTCCACCTTCACCCACTTGCCGGGCTCCAGCGCCTTGTAGTTTTCGAAGTAGTGCTCGATCTGCTTGATCAACAGTTCCGGCAGGTCGGAGATTTCCTGCACGTGGTCGTAGAGTTTGGTCAGCTTGGTGTGGGGGACCGCCAGCAGCTTGGCGTCCACGCCGGACTCATCGGTCATGTTCAGCACGCCGACCACTCGGGAGCGGATCACCGAGCCCACTATCACCGGGTAGGGGGCCACTACCAGCACGTCCAGGGGATCGCCGTCTTCGGACAGGGTCTGGGGCACATAGCCGTAGTTGGCCGGATAGAACATGGGGGTGGCCACGAAGCGGTCCACGAATACTGCGTCCGAATCCTTATCCACCTCGTATTTGATTGGATCGTGGTTGGCGGGGATTTCGATGATGACGTTGATATCGTTGGGCAGGTCCTTACCTGCGGGGATCTTGTCGAAGCTCATTGCTGGTCCTGACTGAAAAATGGGCGAAATTGGGGAGCGCGGATTATAAACCTTGTCTTATAAGGCTGAAAGCGGCGCCCTTAGATCCTTTGGTTCGGGCTATCCTGTAACCAGCCATAACGACAATAGCGGCGGAGGGAATCGATGCTGAATCCACGGGAGGTAAAGACACTCGACGATGCCCGGGCCATCGTCGAGGAGCGCAACCTCAGCCACATCAAGGTGGGCCTGTTCGACAACGACGGAGTGATGCGCGGCAAGTATATGAGCCGCGCCAAGTTCCTCTCCGCGCTGGAGCAGGGTTTCTCCTTCTGCGATGTGGTGCTGGGCTGGGACGTCAAGGACCAGCTCTACGACAACGCCCGCTACACTGGCTGGCACACCGGCTACCCGGACGCGCCGGTGCGCATACTGCCGCACAGCTGCCGCGAGATCCCCTTCGAGGAAGGCATGTTGTTGTTCCTTGCCGAATTCGACCAGGGCGCCCGGGCGGTGTGCCCGCGCGCTACGTTAAGCCGGGTGATAGAACGGAGCCAGGCCCTGGGCTTTGAGCCCCTGGCGGCGCTGGAGTACGAATTCTTCCTGTTCGACGAAACCCCGGACTCCGCGCGGGAGAAGGGCTTCCGCAACCTCAAGCCCTACACCCCCGACTGGTTCGGCTACTCGGTGATCCGCAACTCGGTGCATGCGGAGCTGCACCGGCAGATCCTGGAGTTGGGCGAGCGCATGGATTTCCCCCTGGAAGGGCTGCACACCGAGACGGGCCCCGGGGTGCTGGAGGCTGCCATCGCCGTGGACGGTGCCGAGGCGGCGGCGGACAAGGCGGCGTTGTTCAAGACCTTTATGAAGGTGCTGGCCCAGCGCAACGGCCTGATGGCCACCTTTATGGCCAAATGGTCCGGACAGTATCCGGGGCAGAGCGGGCACATCCACCTCTCCCTGCGCCACCTGGATTCCGGCAAATCCGCCTTTTACAACCCCGAGCAGCCGCAGACGATGAGCGCGCTGCAGCGCCATTTTCTCGCCGGCCAACAACGGCTGATGCCGGAATTTCTGTGCCTGATGGCGCCCACAGTGAACAGCTACCGGCGCCTGGTACCCGGCTTCTGGGCGCCCACCGACGCCACCTGGGGGGTGGAGAACCGCACAACCGCGCTGCGCGCCATCCCCGGCAGCGACAAATCGCAGCGCCTGGAATACCGCCTGGGCGCGGCGGACGCCAATCCCTACCTGGCCCTGGCCGCGGCCCTGGGCTCCGGCCTCTACGGCGTAATGCACGAATGGGAGCCCACCGAGGCGGTGGCCGGCAACGCCTACGCCCTGGAGCACCCGCCGGAACTGGCCCTGCCGCGCACCCTGTGGGAGGCGGCGCAGCGCTTCAAGGCCTCGAAACCCGCGCGCGAACTGTTCGGCGACGAATTCGTGGACCACTTCGCCACCAGCCGCGAGTGGGAGGAGCGGGAATACCGCCGCCACGTGAGCGACTGGGAACTGGATCGCTATTTCGAAATTATTTGATTGGGACTCGGGACCGCGGAGCTCCAGCTCCGCCCCTGGGAACGCCGAGCTCCAGTTCGGCTTGCGGGCCGCAGGCCCGCCACGGGCGAACACAAGGTTCGACCTAAATCTGTTCCATTGACTCGTCATACCGGCGTAGGCCGGTATCCAGTCCCAAGGCACCTGGATTCCGGCCTGCGCCGGAATGACGAAATTAGGGGCGAACCTTGTGTTCGCCCAACCGTGGAAGGTCATCGAAATGAACAAACTGCAATGCATCTCTCCAATCGACAATTCCGTGTACGTAGAGCGTCCCCTTGCGTCGCAAAACGAAATCCAAACCGCACTGGACACCGCCCAAAAAGCCCAAACCGCCTGGAAACAAATCCCATTAACAGAGCGCATCGCCATCACCCGCGCCGCGATCAAAAACTTCACCGCCAAAGAAAGCCAACTCGCCGAAGAACTCTGCTGGATGATGGGCCGCCCCATCCGCCAGGCCCCTTCGGAAATCCGCGGTTTTGCCGAGCGCGCCACCTATATGGCGGATATTGCCGAAGAAGCACTGGCCGATATCCGGCTGCCGGAAAAGCCCGGCTTTGTCCGTTTTATCCGTCGCGAACCGCTGGGGGTGGCACTGGTGATCGCGCCCTGGAACTATCCCTACCTCACCGCGGTAAACGCGGTGGTGCCGGCGCTGCTGGCCGGCAATGCGGTGCTGCTCAAACACTCGGCGCAGACGCCCCTGGCCGCCGAGCGCATGGTGGAGGCATTTGTCGAGGCGGGGCTGCCGCGGGGCGTATTCCAGTACCTGCACCTGAACCATGGGGATATAGAGCGGCTGGTCGGGTCCCCGGCAATCAAGCATCTCTCCTTCACCGGCTCGGTGAAGGTCGGTGCCGCGATGGAATACGCGGCAGCGGGGCGTTTTATCGGCGTCGGCCTGGAGCTGGGCGGCAAGGACCCGGCCTATGTGCGCGCCGATGCCGACCTGCAATACGCGGTGGAAACCGCAATCGACGGCGCCTTCTTCAATTCCGGGCAATCCTGCTGCGGCATAGAGCGCATCTATGTGCACGAGGCGCTGTACGAGGATTTCGTCGAGCGCGCGATCGCACTGGTGAAGCAATACCGGCTGGGCCGCCCCGATGATCCGGAAACAACCCTGGGTCCGCTGGTACGCGCGGAAGCCGCGGATTTGTGCGCGGGCAGATAGACGAGGCCATTGCCCAGGGCGCCAGCGCGCATATCGACCCAGCGGATTTCCCCGCGGATAAACGCGGCACTTCCTACCTGGCGCCGCAGATTCTGACGAAAGTCCACCACGGCATGCGCTTGATGAGCGATGAGACTTTCGGCCCGGTGGTGGGCATCCAGAAAGTCCGAGACGACGAGGAGGCACTGGCGCTGATCAACGACAGCGAATACGGCCTCACCGCCGCCATTTTCAGCCGAGACCTGGAGGCGGCCGAAGCACTGGGCGATCGCATTGAAGCGGGCACAATATTTTTAAATCGCTGCGATTACCTAGACCCGGCCCTGGCCTGGAACGGAGTGAAAAACTCCGGGCGCGGCTGCACCCTGTCGAGCATCGGTTACGAACACCTGACCCGGCCGAAATCCTTTCACTTAAAGACTCGAATATGAACATCACCCGATTTCACGCGAACTGGAACTACCCCACCGCCATACGCGTCGGCGCCGGCCGCATCGCCGAATTGCCGGAGGCCTGTCGCGAGTTGGACATGGCCGCACCGCTGCTGGTGACCGATCCGGGATTGGCGCCACTGCCGATGGTGGAAAATGCCCTGACCCTGTGCCGCGACCGCGGATTGAAAGCAGGCCTCTTTTCCGCCGTCAAGGGCAACCCCAGCGGACAGAATGTGGCGGACGGCACAGCGGTCTTCAAAGCCGGCGGCCACGACGGCGTCATCGCCTTCGGCGGCGGCTCCGCGCTGGACGCGGGCAAGGCCGTGGCGCTGATGGCCGGGCAGCAGCGGCCGCTGTGGGATTTCGAGGATATCGGGGACAATTTCCAGCGGGTGGACGTCGCCGGAATGGCACCGGTGGTGGCGGTGCCCACCACCGCCGGCACCGGATCGGAAGTGGGGCGCTCCTCGGTGATTGTCGACGAGGAGGCGCAGGTCAAACGCATTATCTTCCACCCGAAAATGCTGCCGGCGCTGGTGATCCTCGATCCGGAGCTGACCCTGGGTCTGCCGCCCGGACTCACCGCAGCCACCGGTATGGATGCGCTGTCCCACTGCCTGGAAGCCTTCTGCTCGCCGTCGTATCACCCCATGGCCGAGGGCATCGCCCTGGAGGGCATGGAGCTGGTGCGGCAGTATCTGCCGCGAGCGGTGGCAGACGGCTACGACCTGGAGGCGCGGCTGCAGATGCTGGTGGCCTCCAGCATGGGCGCCACTGCCTTCCAGCGCGGCCTGGGCGCCATGCACGCGCTGTCGCATTCCCTGGGCGCGCTCTACGATGCACACCACGGCCTGCTCAACGCGATACTGATGCCCTACGTGCTGCGGGAAAATCGCGAAGCCATAGCGCCGCAGATGGAAAAACTGGCGCGCTACCTGAACCTGGACAGCCCCGGCTTCGACGGCGTCCTCAACTGGGTGCTGGCCCTGCGCGCGGAAATCGGCATTCCCCCCAGCCTGGAAGAAATCGGTATCGGCGACGGGGATATCGAAAGGGTAGGGCACATGGCCGAAATGGACGCCGCCGCGTCCGGCAACCCGATCCACCTCGGCGCCGCACAGTACAGCCACCTATTTGAACGCGCCCTACGCGGTGAAGTCTGACCCCCCGGGACCGCGGAGCTGTTTGCCTTGAGCGCTGAAGGCTCCAGCTCCGCCACATCCCAAGGAGAAAAAAACTATGCGCTACTTATTCGCTTTGATATTCACCCTAACCACCAGCACCACCCTGGCCCAAGACAATATCCGCACAGCAATTTTCGCCGGCGGCTGCTTCTGGTGCATGGAACCGCCCTACGACAAACTCGAAGGCGTACTGGAAACCACCTCCGGCTACAGCGGCGGCCATGTAAAAAATCCCAGCTACGACCAGGTTTCCGCCGGCAACACCGGCCACGCGGAAGTGGTTCGGGTGAAATACGACGCGGACAAGATCGGCTACGAAGAATTGCTGCAAGTATTCTGGCGCAACGTGGACCCTCTGGACGCAGGCGGCCAGTTCTGCGACCGCGGCAGCCAGTACCGCAGCGCCATCTTCTACGGCAACGAGAAAGAGAAAAAACTGGCGGAGGCCAGCAAAGAAAAAGTGGCAAAAAAGCTCGACGGAAAAATCGCCACCGAAATCGTCCCCGTCAGCAAGTTCTATCCCGCGGAGAAGTACCACCAGGACTACTACCAGCGCAATCCCATCCGCTACAAGTACTACCGCTTCCGCTGCCGACGCGACCAGCGCCTCGAGGAAGTGTGGGGAGGGTAGGGTGCGCCGCGCGCACCGGCCAGAAATGTAGGATGGGCAAAGCGCAGCGTGCCCATCATCCAGGGCTTTGATGGGCACGCTGCGCTTTGCCCATCGTCATTCCGGCGAAGGCCGGAATCCAGAAACCCGCGACTGCTCTGGACTCCGGCTTACGCCGGAGTGACGAAATGGACTTATTCAGAGGTTCCTTAAGCTGCCAAGTTAATCCCGTCACAAATCCATCGAGAGACTCCGCGGCTTTCATCTTTTCATCACACTTCCCCTGGCAAGCTTCCTGCCTGGAAATCCTGTTCGCCTTTGCGAACGGCCCGGCCGCGGGAGTTGTGCGGCCTCCATACTGCAAATAACAAGGAAAGATATGATGAAAACCACAATCGTGTCGCAGCTTGCGCTGTGGCTCACCCTGCTGGCCGGCAGCGTCCAGGCCGACGACCTGATTATCTCCGAATATATCGAGGGCAGCAGCTTCAACAAGGCGCTGGAAATCTACAACGGCACCGGCAACCCGGTGAACCTCGGCGATTACACGGTGGAAGTCTACTTCAACGGCTCCACCTCCCCCGGTGCGAATATCACTCTCAGTGGCAGCCTGGCCGACAACGAGGTATTCGTGCTCGCGCACTCCAGCGCCGATGCCGCGGTACTGGCCCAAGCCGACCAGACCTACGGCGGCAGCCTGTTCAATGGCGACGACGCGGTGGCGCTCGTCGGCCCGGGTGGGTTTGTGGATGTGATCGGCCAGATCGGCGTGGACCCGGGCAGCCAGTGGGGCAATTCCACCATCGGCACCCAAAACCAGACCCTGCGCCGCAACGGCGAGGTGCTGGGAGGCCGCACAGACGGCAGCGGGGCCTTCGACCCGTCCTTGGAGTGGACCAGCGCCGGCCAGGACAATTTCGATGACCTGGGGCAGCACAATGGCGATGGCGGTAACGGCGGCGGTGATGGTGGTGTCGACCTCGGCCAGTGCGGCGATCCCGCCACCCTGATCAGCGCCGTGCAGGGCACCGGTGCCGCCAGCCCCCTCGCCGGTGAACGCCACGAAATCGAAGCCGTGGTGGTGGGGGATTTCCAGGATACCGCCAGCGGCCTGGGCGGCTTCTTCCTACAAGAAGAGGACTTCGATCAGGACGGCCTGGATACCACCTCTGAGGGCCTGTTTGTCTACGACAGTGGCTTCGGCGTCGACGTGAATGTGGGCGACCTGGTACGCGTCGGCGGCCAAGTCACCGAGTATTTCGATTTTACCGAACTCAACCAGGTGGACGGCGTCGCCGTGTGCGGCAGCGGCTATAGCGTTACCGCCGCGGAAGTGAGCCTGCCGTTTGCCGACGCCGATCACGCGGAGCGCTACGAGGGCATGCTGGCGCACTTCGCGCAGACACTGACCGTCAATGGCAACTACAACCTGGGCCGCTACGGAGAGCTGGATCTATCAGCAGGCCGCCTATACACGCCCACTCACATCGTCGAGCCGGGCCCCGCCGCTCAGGCCCAGCAGGCCGCCAACGATCTCAACCGTATACTGCTCGACGACGGCTCCACGGTGCAGAACCCGGAGGCCATTCCTTATCCCGCCCCGGGCCTCAGCGCCGACAACAGCCTGCGCGCCGGCGCCACCCTAACCGGCCTGCGCGGCGTGATCGGCTACGGTTTTGACGCCTACCGTGTTCACCCGGTGGAAACGCCGCAGTTCGCCGATCTTGAGCCGCGCACCACCTCGCCGGTACTGCCCGGCGCCGGCAGTTTGCGCGTTGCCAGCTTCAATGTACTCAACTATTTCAATGGCGACGGCCAGGGCGGCGGTTTTCCCACTTCACGCGGCGCCGATACCGCGGAAGAGTTCCAGCGCCAGCGGGACAAAATCGTCGCCGCCATCCGCGGCACCGGTGCGGATATTGTCGGCCTGATGGAAATCGAGAACGACGGCTACGGCACCGACAGCGCGATCCAGGACCTGGTCAACGGCCTCAACGCCGCCGCCGGCAGCCAGGTCTACGCCTTTGTGGACCCGGGCTTGGCGCAATTGGGCAGCGATGCGATCACCGTGGGTATCGTCTACCGCAGCGACCGGGTGCAACCCCTCGGCGCCGCCGCCACCCTGGACAGCTACCCCTTCGACGACCTCAACCGCCAGCCGCTGCTGCAGGCCTTTACCGAACTGGCCAGCGGCGAATCCCTCGCGGTGGCAATCAACCACTTCAAATCCAAGGGCAGCTGCCCACGCGATGGCAGCCTCAACGATGACCAGAACGACGGCCAGGGCTGCTGGAACCAGGTCCGCACCCAGGCCGCCGACGCCCTGGCGGACTGGCTCGCAGCCGATCCCACCGGCACAGGCACCGAGAATGTTCTGATCCTCGGCGACCTGAACAGCTACGCCCGGGAAAACCCCATCACCGCACTGCAGGACGCCGGCTACACCAACCTGCTCGCCAGCTTCCACGGCGACGCCGCCTACTCCTACGTGTTCCAGGCCCAGGCCGGCTACCTGGACCACGCCCTCGCCAACGCCGCCCTGGCACCGCTGGTCACCGGCGTCGCCGACTGGCATATCAACGCCGACGAGCCGCGAATACTGGACTACAACACCGAGTTCAAGAGCGTGGCCCAACTGGATTCCCTCTACAACGCCGACCCCTACCGCGCCTCCGACCACGACCCGCTGGTGGTGGAGCTGGACCTGAGTGCCGGCAATGTGGCCCCCGTTGCGGACTTCATCACGGAGACGCAGGGCAAGCGCGTCAACTTCACCGATACCAGCAGCCACAGCGACGGCAGTATTGTTGGCTGGCACTGGAACTTTGGCGATGGCCACTCGAGCACTGAGCAGAACCCCAGCCACCGCTACCGGCAGAACGGCACTTACACCGTGACCCTGCAGGTAGAGGACGACCGCGGTGCACAGTCCAGCGCACAGCGGGAACTGCTGGTGGAAGACGGCAGCACCGGCCCCAAAGCCCGCTTCACCCTGTGGCGTTTCTTCAACTGGGTCTGGGTATTCGACCGCAGCCGCTACGACGGTGACGGCGAGCTCAGCTACCACTGGGATTTTGGAGACGGCCGTGAAGCGCAGCAGCCAAATGCCTGGCACCGCTACGGCCGCAAGGGTAGTTACGAGATTACCCTGACTGTGAGCGATGGCGCGGGGCGCGAGGGCAGCGCGAGCCGCAGGGTTGCCATCGGTAGGGCTTGGTAGTTGCTCTAATTCTTTTTATGCACCCCTCTCCCGCTTGCGGGAGAGGGGCCGGGGGAGAGGGCCTAAATCGATTCACGTTACGCGGCCTGGACAAGGTCCAGGGGCAATGGCGGATGTTCTGCTTGGTGCATAACATTGAAAAGCTGATGAATTATGGAGCGATTCAATGAGCCAGAAGGCTCTTGACGAAGCCTCTCGATTGACTGCGCAGATTGGATGACTATATGGAAGGAGTGTGTTTAAATCGGGCTCAATGATCAATCAAAATATGGCTGGAAGAGCTGATTCTCCGAAATAGTTTTTCTACAGCCTCGTTAAGCTTTCGCAATCCAAAAATAAGGAGAAAAAATGAACAAGTTGTTAAAGATTGTACTGGGGGTAGTTGGTGTTATTACATTAGCGATATTGGCTGTCTTTTATTTAACGTCTGGGATGGTCAAAGTGGCTGATGAATTATTTCTTGCTGCAAGCCAAGGTGATACCGAGAAAGCATATAGTCTATTGTCAGAAGATTTCAAAAACGGAACTTCTAAAGAGGACTTAGAAAAATACTTTATTGTCAATTCTATTAACAATTTCAAAGAAGCAAGTTGGGAATCTAGATCTACAAGTGGTGGGCGTGGTTCGTTAAAGGGGTCAATAACTACCCATTCGGACGGAGTAATTCCAATAACTTTGAACTTTGTTAAAAGCAATGGAAATTGGAAAATTTACTCCATCCAAAAACCTAGTTCAGGGCTTCAATTCGAATCAGAAGTTCAGATTCCGTCGAAAAATGAGCAGTCAATATTAGTCGAAGATTCAATGCAAGCGTTTGCTGAATCTGTTAATGAAAAGAGTATGGAAAAATTTCATTCTACTTTTTCAAGCATGTTTAAGATGCAGTTTACCCCAGAAAAACTTGACGAGGCTTACGGATCATTCTATCAAGCTGGCGTAGATCTAACGGTTCTAAAAGATATAGAACCCGTAATTAGCACTTCTCCAGAAATAGATGACAACGGAATATTAGGGAACCTCTGAATAAGTCCCAGCCAGATGGGGTAAAATAGCATTGAGCCAACGAAAATAGCACAAGCCATGCACCAAGTCAGCTTTGCCGAAGCCGAATACCGCAACAAGCGCCGCAAGACCCGCCGCGAGAAGTTCCTAGAGCAGATGGAATCTCTGGTTCCCTGGGAGCGCCTGGAAGCGAAGATCGAGCCCTTTTATCCGAAGGCCGGGCGCGGTCGCCAACCGTACCCGCTACAGGTCATGCTGAGAATCCATTGTATGCAGCTGTCCTACAACCTCAGTGATCCCGCGATGGAGGACTCACTTTACGAGATTGAGTCCATGCGCCATTTTAGCGGATTGACACTGACAGACCGAATTCCGGATGAAACCACTATCCTTAACTTCCGCCATCTACTTGAACAGCATCAACTTGGTCGCCAGCTATTTGAGGAGATCAATAGCCATCTCAAGAGTCATGGCATGCTGTTGAGAGAAGGCAGTATCGTGGATGCCACTATTATCGCTGCGCCGAGCTCAACCAAGAACCGGGAGAAGGCTCGAGATCCAGAGATGCACCAGACCAAGAAAGGCAACCAGTGGCATTTTGGTATGAAGATGCATATTGGCGTCGATGACGTGTTGGGAATCATTCATAGCGTGGACACAACCGCCGCAAATACGCATGACATTACCGCGACTGAGCAGGTTCTCCACGGAGAAGAAAAAAGAGTTTGGGGTGATTCTGGCTACACCGGCGCAGAGAACCGGGAAGAGCTCAAATATCGGGAAGTCGAATGGCATATAGCGATTAAACCGAGCAAGCAGAAAACCCTTCCCGGACAAGACGCCGTTCGGAAAATGGAAAAGATCAAAGCTCAAATTCGGGCGAAGGTGGAGCACCCCTTCCGTTATATCAAGCGCGTGTTTGGCTACGATAAGGTACGCTATCGTGGGCTGGAGAAGAATACCGAACGCCTGTGTCTGTTGGCAGGCTTCACCAACCTGTTAATCGGGAGAAAATACCTGCCCGCCTAGGGGCAGTGCGCCTGAAATCCGCGGATAGCGGGCTTCAGGCAAGGAAAACTGGGAGAATTACGTGAAAACATCGGAAATTTGACTATAAAGCGATCGACTTTTTGACCCTCCCGGTTAATTCCCGAGGGAATGGCGAGTTGATCAGAGGTTCCTTAGTTATATCCGGCTATTATCCGACTGAGCCTAGCCAAGTAAAATTCACGCAGAAATTTGCATATGAAGGCATCAAATGGAAATTGTTCGGTTTCAATATAAATATAGAATGATGACCTAGGCCCTATTCGGACAGGTTCAATTAGGTAGCTGTGGTAGCCTCCGGACCTCCATGGCTTAACGAAGTGGTACAGCCGACGTTTTACTTTATGCGCCTTTTGCGCAGTCGCTACGCTCCTATTTTCGCGCAAAACGCGCATAAAGTAAGCGGCCGCTGAGCACGACGTTCAGGCTGTAGAAAAACTCGAGCACTTCTTGAAGTGGCAAATTTTTTGTGCGGAGAGTGCCCTGAAATGCTTTTCGCCATACAAAATAGGTCCAGAATTCATGCAGGAGCGCGATTTTCTGGGCAAAATATAATCAGGACGAAAGGCCGGAGTTTTCTACAGCCTCGTTAGGGCTCCAAGATCATGGAAATCGTAGCAATCAATTGAGAGGGATTGGGAGTCTTTAAAAAAGATTCGATTAGAATCACTTAAGGATTCGCCAGATGCATTTGGCATTTCATATGGCGAAGTTAAAAATTTCACTCCCAATGAGTGGCAATTTATAGCATCGGGTGACGCCGGGCCCAGGTTCTTGATCGCATATAGAAACGAGGGGGCTTTAGGCTTGATTGGTGGTGTCTATTCAAATGGGGAGTATGAGCTAGTTTCAATGTGGGTTAACCCTGTTGTTCGTGGGCTAGGCGTCGGCTTAGAGCTTGTCAAAGCTCTGCAATCTCACGTACTCTCTGAAAGCCACTTGAGCGTAGCGCTAAAGGTTTCAACAGCAAATAAATCCGCACGCAATTTGTATTTAAAAGCTGGGTTTGTAGTGATTGGCGAAGCAGGTGCATTAAATACCGATGGAAGGTTGCAAAAGATGGTGTGGCATCATTCAGCCAAGCCCTAGCCAAGCCCTAGCCAGGCGCTGCTAGGGACGGCCTCCTCTGTGCACATTTTGCGCGGTCACTACGTTCCCATTTTTTCGCAAAATGTGCCCAGAGCAAACCGCCCCAGAGCGCAACGTTCAGGCTGTAGAAAAACTCGAGCACTTTTTGAAGTGGCAAATTTTTCGTGCGGAGAGTGCTCTGAGCTACTTTTCGCCATACAAAACAGGTCCAGAATTCACGTAGGAGCGCGATTTTTTGTGCGAGATATAACCAGGACGAAAGGCCAGAGTTTTTCTACAGTCTCGTTATCGCGCTGGGCGAAGCCCGGCGTATCTTGCGGGGTGAAAGTCCCCGTCGGGTAAGGGTTGGCCACCCGCCCGTATCGAGTGTTGATCTCATTGCGGAGCAGGTAACTGCGAACAATATATGAGGTAAGCGTATACAGAGAATCCAGTAGGCCGTAGGGGAGACCGCGCTCCCTGAAGTGCTGGCACAGCTTCGAAAGCTCGTTGTGGTCGCTGAGAGTTTTAACGTGCTCGAAAGCCACAGGAAGCATCTGCTAATGGCAAAGATGAGGAAGACCACCGGAGTCATCAGGCCGTGGCATGCTGGAAGAGATACGTCGAGGAACCCAGGAAGCCCCAAAGGCTCCTGGTACGAGGTGAAGTGACGACATTATCAGAGTTGGGGCACGGAAGGGTGAGGAGCCCGGAAACGGTGTGGGCTCGGATGAAATCATGGAACATGGAGCGACCAGGTAGGCCTGCGAAGGCCGTATGCCGAGGGGTGTCTTATGGGGCATAGTAGTCGGAGGTCGGGAAAGCCGGCCACATGGCGAAGGACCCCACGGAAGTACGTAGTCCTTAAAGGAACTCATGCCGGACACTGTTGGACTGGATCAACATGAGTCAACCTCACTGGGGGGAATAGCCATTGGGCCTTGTAACGGGTAACAGTGAAGGTCCGCGTGGAAGCGAGTACAACCGAGGAACCGGATGCGGGAAAACCGCACGTCCGGGACTGTGGCAGGGGCGCCCGGTAACGGGCGTTCCTACGCCGGAGCTGTGAGTAGTGTATGAAAGAATATAAAGTCCCATATTGTACAATTATCATTTCATTGGCTACCTTTGCCTATTCATTGTTTGTTTGCTATGAGATAAATGGTGCTTTCTATGGGAGGATGAAAATCATTCAATTGGAAGAGTACGGCGGTATTACCTTCGAGCATTTGAAAAACTTTGAGTTCTGGAGGCTGTTCGCATCTCAAATGATACATCGTGGGCAATTACACATGCTGTATAGTGTTCTGTCTCTTTTGGTTCTAGGGATTTTTATTGAACGTCACGTTAATTTCGTTCAGTTCTTCTCTATCTGGTTCGTACCAGGAGCAATTGGAACTTTAGTCAGCACACTTTCCGTAGATCCACCCTGGAACTTAGGGACGGGTGCTTCCCAAGCTACTTTTGGTGTCGCAGCCTTTGGTCTGGTTTTGGCGGTTAAGAAAATTGAAAATTCTTGGAAGTTTTATGGCGTCTTGCTTTTTTCTCTAATTCCTGCACTTACGCTAGATTTCATTTATGCAGGCTACCCTAAGCCTGGTCATGTAACTGGATTCGTCGTAGGTGCGTTACTCGGCCTGACATATTTGAAATTCAAGCGGCCCGGGGAACTCATGGCCGGTCGACTCCGATCCGGCTAACAGGCGCTGCAAAGGGCTTACTTTGTACACTTTCTGCGCAGCCGCTCCGCTCCGTTGTCGCGCATAAAATACACAAAGCTGCCCCTGAGCGCAGCGGTTAGGCTCACCATAATCCACACGTTAAAGTAGGTGATGCGAATGGAAACCTTCCTGTTTCCCACTCTAAACACTGTTTTTCTATTGGTCATTTATTCTGTGTCTTTTGCCTCAAGCAGCGAACACCCCTTGATAGGCAACTCCGCTCACACACAGCCGCAGATAGGAAGTGCCTATATGGATTCATCGTTTCCGTCAAGCTTTGCACAGGAAGTGTCATTATGGCCCGAAGGCTCTAAAGTTTTGGAGGATGGGATTAAGATAATCGCCAATGACGAGTACGCTAAAAATAATCCTCGGCTCGTCATCACCCATCCTACATTTTTACTTTATACCCCAAAAAAACATTCCGCACGAGCAGCCGTTATCGTCTTTCCAGGGGGCGGATACAAAGGTGTTGCGATTGGCAAGAAAAGCACGATCGGATTCAATGGTGCTGATGTATGCAAGTGGCTGACTGGCGCTGGTGCCACTTGCATTCTTTTGAAGTATCGAGTTCCTAATTCTGGGTGTAGTTGGAACGCAAAAACTCGTAAGCATGATACGCCAGATACTCCAATGGCACTGCAAGACGCTCAAAGGACGATTTCTATCGTTCGATACAACGCAAAGAAATATGATATAGATCCGAATAAAATTGGCGTTATGGGGTTTTCGGCTGGAGGGAATTTGGCTGTTCTTTCCAGCACAGCTTTTAAAAAACGAGCATATGACCCCATCGATGAAATTGATCAAGTTAGCAGTCGTCCCGACTTCGCGATACCTGTTTATCCAGGACACTTGACAATGGAGCACAAAAACAAAAAACCAAAAGAAATCGCAGCACAAGAGCTAAATACCGACATTGAGATATCAACAGATATACCGCCAACTCTTCTCATACACGCCAAAGATGACCCGATTGATCCGGTTCATTACTCGAAAGTGTATGAAAGAGAATTGAAGAAAGTTGGTGTAAACGTGAAACTCATGCTCTATCAAACTGGCGGTCATGCTTTTGGAGTCAAGAAGCAAGGTAAAGACACTGACAGGTGGACTGTTGATGCACTCAGATGGCTAAAGGAAATCAAGATCCTCTGACATGAAGCTCTGCTTGCTATTAGGCAATTAACATGAAGATATATTGGACATTAAAAAGCATACCTGAGTTTTCAGCTCTCTCGATACAAGAGCGGAGCGCACGATGGCGAAAGGTATATACGAAATGCTTTCATCATTGGCAAACCTGGTTAGGACTTGCTACCTGTGGTTTTTGCGCCATTTTAGGTGGACATATCGGGGGTGTCGTTGGTATGGGGTTGCTTGGTGCTGCTCTCGGCGGAGGTATCGGCGGCTTAATATTTTCTCAGGTCTTTATTACCGTTGCACGTCGGTATTATCGACACATTTTACTTGGCAAGGAGCCTGACTTAGAAGGTGAATCGCATGCCTAAAGGGAGATGCTTTGCTATGAATCGTACTTTGTTTTTACTCTACAAGCTCATGACCATGGTAGGGCTATTTTGGTCTATGAGTGCTTTTCCAGGTGAGATTGCTCTGACTTTTGACGACGTCCCGTTGCCTGGTGGTAATGTGATGTCTGGAAAAGAGAAAACTCAAAGAATAATTCAGCAGTTGAAGAGTCGAGGCGTAAACGAAGCGCTATTTTACGTCACTGGAAAAAATGTAGACGAGGAGTCGAGCGATCGTTTATCAGCTTATGTCAATGCAGGTTTTTATTTGGCAAATCATAGCTATGCTCATAAATCCGCAAGTAAAATATCTGTGGATGATATTTTGGTGGATGCATATAGGACTCATTTAATTCTCAAGCGGTATGGAAAAACGCTCCCCTACTACCGATTTCCGTATCTTCATAACGGAAATGACAATGATTCTAGAAGGGCTATTTTAAATGGTTTAAAAGAGCTGGGTTATTCTAATGGCTATGTAACTGTAGATAACTATGATTGGTATATAAATAAATTATATTTGCAGTATAAAAGTTCTGGACGGAAAATTAATTCTGAAAATATGAAAGAACTGTATATTGATTTGCTCTGGGAAAATATTCAGTTTTACGACGAGTTAGCGAAAGATATATTGGGAAGATCGCCCAAGCATGTTTTGCTTTTACATGAAAATGAGATTGCGGCGCTTTATCTCGGTGACCTTATTGACCGCGTGCGTTTTAAAGGGTGGAAAGTTATATCTCCTGTTGAGGCCTATCAAGATCCATTGGCTGATGTAAATCATGACTTGCCTTTTTCAAAGCAGGGACGTGTAGCATCAGTCGCTCACTATAATGGCGTTGATGAAAAATTACTTAGACATAAGAACGAAAACGTTGATTATATTAAAAGAATGTTTGAAAATTATAATGTAATTGAGGATTAGTCTATGGAGGAAGGTTCGTCTTCCATGATTTTCGTAAAGCTTTACTTGTTAAATTAACGCCTTCCCGGGGTCATGACAAGGTATGTAAAGCCAAGCTGCTCAGCGCCATCTGCGAGCAAGACTTCATCCAGAGCAGCTACGGACCATGAATGCACTGTTGGACAGCTGTTTCTGTCTTTGGGGAACAGACTAAAGATTTCAGTCGAGATGAGGTCTAGCTCCAATGGTTCGTTGTTGAGGGGTAGCCTACTTTATGCAGCTTTTATGCGGTTGGCTGCGCTCGCATATTCGCATAAAAGCTACACAACGGTGGCTGCCCCGCATATTGACTGAAGCAATACCGAGAGGTCCAGAATGAAGAAAACATGTCTATTTAAAGTAACGATTTTGGTTGGCTTGTGCATTTCATTTTCATCTGAGGCACAGGTCAACGACCTTGAAACAAATTTAGGCGATTCATATTACTACGTGGATCATTTTGAAACGGTTATTGATAAGCCTGTTGATGAAGTCTGGCCTCACGTAGTCGAAATGGGCAAGTGGATGCCGTGGATGACCGGCGCTAATCCGGAGAGCAATAAGATATCAGAGGGGGAGCGGGTTCATTTATATGATGACTTTTATATTGAGGTTGTAAAAATCATCCCTCAGAAAATGATCCTATTGGCAAATTTGCCTAATGTAGACCGAGGGGAGCAGTCACAAGGTGTTGCAATGATTTCTGTCACTGAAGCTAACGGGAAAACTCTTGTATCTATATTTATGAGCAGAATTTACAATTGGTTTGATGCTGAAGAAAATCCTCAGCGGGCAACCAGGGAATCTTCTGAGTTCGCTAAGAAACGAAAAGCAGTGTTCAAAGATAACTTTCTCGTTAAGCTCAAGCAGCTAGCAGAAACTTAGCACCACCATACGGGGTCCACCATGTCCCGGAGCACGGCATTAACAGTCAGAAAGGAATACGCAATTGAACATGAGAACTATTGGCATCCTATGTATCGCCCTCTTGGCTGGGTGTGCCTCCAATCAGAAGCCCAGTTCCTCGAACGCCATCATGGATGCAGAAAACCTGGGCAGAACACTATACAACAATCTGACATCTGAGGATGGGAGTTCGCCTTACACCTCACGCGAAGCAGACGTCGTCAAGATGGTTGGGGAGGAGGGGGTAGCTAGCGACGGACATTACAAGGCCGTTTCTATTTTCAATGAGCAGGATGGGGTGGAGAACCTTTTCTTGGTCCTGTTTCCTGATTCAGAGGGTGTACAGTTTGGGAGGCACTTTCGGTTCCAGTTCAGGGCCGGCACGAATGATCTAATTGATGTCAGCCCTTCAACAAAGACCTGTCTTCTTGTGCCGGTTACTGGGGATTCTGTTCCTTTCTCAACACATTTATTGTCGGATGTGCCAAACGAGTTTCATGTCTTTCTGAGTTTGTACCACAATAAACAGATATATGTATCAACTCGTAAGGGCTTATGGAGTGTTAACGGTGGTAAGATCTCGCATATTGAAAAGTGAGATATTAGTGTCAAAGTCTGATCCACTCCAAGTGTAGGCATGGTATGCTTGCTGGTCCCGCTCATTCTGCTGCAGGCATTAAAAATAAAGATTATTAATTCAAGGAGTAACGATGGGAAGGTATTTATTAGTTTTGATTGTGCTGCTAATTTCGGGGTGTGCCAGCGTATCTACAGCTCATCGCCCTGAAGATTATTATTCTTCAGTAGAAGATAAAGATAACAATGAACCGTTATTTGGTACTTCGGCAGGAGTCCTTGCGGATTCGGATATAGAGAGAATTTTAAACTATCGTTTAGAGTTGCCACCAAAGAACAGGATCGCTATTTTAAAGCTGTCTAATGATAATTATTGGCGCTATTATTCGAACGATTTTACACAGCTCAGTGAATCAATCGCTGACAATTTCATTGGTCAGTTGAGAAGTTCGCCCAGAGTTTATGATGCTTCATTCCTTCCAAGTATGCTGGTTCCAGAACAAAGAACTGTGCCTTACCTTAGGGAAGCTGCAGCTCGCTATCAGGCGGATTTGCTCCTGGCTTACCGATCAAATTGTCGGACTTTTGAAAAATATAAATTTATTGACACAGATGAAACAAAAGTATACTGCTCAGTAGAAGCGGTATTGTTGGATATCCGTTCCGGAATTGTTCCTTTTACAGTTGTTTCCAGTAATGAATTTACTGCGCGTAAAGAGTTAGGTGATGTAAATTTCAGGGAAACTGTAAAGAAAGCGGAGTTATCTGCAACTTCTAAATCACTCGAAGAAACTGCAGGTAGGGTTGTTCAATTTTTGGCTTCTGTTGATGCTTTGCAGCGTTAGTGAGGGCCGCTTTGGATTTCACGGCGCTACGTGCATACGACCCCACGAATTGCGGTACTGGCGCTTAACTTGGAGTGCGGTCATGGGGCCTTACATTTTACATAAAAATTGTAAGGCCTCTGTGCTCTTCGCGCCAGGTCACGGCTTAGGCCGGGTGCTGGGCATCGTCTACCGCGTGATTGCCACGCATCTGGTTGAGAAGGCGTGGCTTTACCAAGAAGACCGCCCAGACCGGGTCGGTGACCTTGATCCAGCATTTAGGCAGTGCGTTGAACCTCAACATCCACTTTCATATACCGTTCCTCGATGGCGTGTATATCAACCGCTCTGACGGAACCGCCCGGTTTCGCGGGGCCAAGGCGCCGACGTGCCGGGAGTTCACGCAACTGGCGCACACTATCGCTCGGCGTGTCAGTCGCCTTCTGGAGCGGCAGGGACTACTGGAGCAGGATGCTGAGAATAGCTGCCTGGCTGCGGACGCGGTGGGCGAGGACCCACTGAATCAACTCCCGTGGTACGCCATCACCCTACCGTATCGCCTTCGGTCCGACTGCTGCGGACGAAGTACCGCCGCAGGCTGGTGCAGGAGGGCCGGGAAGGGGGTATGATTTCTATGACCCAATATAGCTTGCATCGCCAGGATGGCGGGTTGGGGCCCGGTTCGTATCCCGTAACGTTACCAATGGGTCGCGACACAATAATAAAAGCGGACAGCAAAGGCGCCCTGGATGAAGGGCGGGGAGAGGGCATGGATCACTTTTTCAACCGTATCTTGCCGGATCTGTACCAATGCGCCATGCAGCCTGGCCAATGGCGCAATCTGATGGACAAAATTCGTGCCCACTTCGGCGTACAGAATGTTTCCCTGCAAATGTATCAAGTCCGGGATGACCACCTGAGACAACAGTGGTCGGTGCGCGACTCCTGGTCTTTCTCCCACAGGGCATTGCATGATCGGCTGGTTAATAATGATCGAAATCCGCGTCTGGACCTGAATTTGACCGCAAGGCCCCAGGCCGGTGTTTGCGTACTCAGGGACCGGGATGTCTTCAGCCCCGATTGCCCGGAATATATTGCGCTGCGCCAACGCTTGCACGCCTTGGGGTTGGGACAGGAGTTGTTGTTGTCGCTGGAATACGACTCCGGCCGCTTACTCTCCCTTATCATGCACAAGCCGGCGGCAGAGCGCGTTGACTTCACCCGGGCGCAGGAACGGGTCCTGTACGATTTGGCACCTCACTTGCAGCAGGCGGTGGAAAGCTTCGAGAACACCCTCCGGCTGCGCCAGCACGTGGAAATGCTCTCGCACACTGTCGGCAATCTCAGCACGGGCCTGTTGTTACTGGACAGCGTCGGCAAAATACGTTGGAGCAATCATTACGCTCGCAGGATTCTGCTCAGGTCGTCGCACCTGACATTAAGCCGGGAGCGGGTTCAATGTGTCTCGGGAGAAACTCACGCAGAGTTTTGCCGCTTGCTGGAATGCGCTGTCCGGGGTGAACCGAACGGCCGGCGCGGTGTCATGACCGTCGGCAACGGGACTTCCCGGCCGTTGCAATTGCTGGTCGCTCCGGCCTATACGCCGTCCCTGTCCGATGAGGTGTCAATGGAGAAGGGCGTCATCGTGCCGGTCTACCTTTCAGAGCGAAATGACGTGCTGGGATTGTCACCGGCGGATGTCGCGACATTATTCGGTTTGACGCCCGCCGAAGCGCGACTGGCAACGGCTTTGACAGAGGGCGCTTCGCTGGCCGACTATGCCAACGAGCAGGGTATCTCGGTCGGTACCACACGTATCCAGCTTAAAAGCGTTTTTTCCAAGACCAAAACCTCCCGCCAATCGGACCTCATTAAACTATTGTGTATGTCCGTTTCGGCGAAAGCTTCCCTTCCATAATCCCGACTTTCTGTTTTCGCGCCGTTTTATATCCCAAATGGGATATTGAGCGGTCGTTTTTCCCTGGTTACTCTCTAGGGAGTGTTATTTCCAGTTTCCGCCATGTGAAAACGCGAGTAGCCGCTCATAGGCCTTGCCGCAGGTGGGAAAACTGAACTTTGCCAACTTTGGACGATAACAACAGGTTGAATTTATATGATTTATAACCGCAAGTCCTCGTGGGGGATAAGTCTTTACGTATTGACGGTCGCACTTTGGGCCGGTCCTGTCGCGGCGCAAACACTTAATAAGCATGTGGCAATGGTGGGCCCCGAATCCGAGGTTCCGGTTGCTATCCAGAACGCGCGCTGGGCAATGCTGCAACCCGACCTCAACGTCCTGACGTTCCGCAGCATGGATACTCTCTTCACGACTCGCACGGTCCCCCGCTCCGGCCAGGTTTCGCCGTTGCCGGCGGACGATACCGCTCTCGATTTTACCTACGACTTTCGGGGCAGGACCTACACGCCTGAAGTGTTTCTGGATAGAAATTTCACCAACGCCCTTTTGATCATGAAAAACGGGCGCATCGTCTACGAAAACTATCGAAACAATACCGATGCCCGAACCCGATTTACCGGTTGGTCGATGACCAAGTCCATTACTTCTATCTTGGTCGGACGTGCGTTGGAGGAGGGACGCATCCGATCCCTGGATGATGATATCACCGACTATCTTCCGGAGCTGAAGGCGGGTGCCTATAAGGGAGTGACCATCCGGCAGATTCTCGCCATGCGTTCGGGTGTGGATTACCAGGAGCGATATGATTTTGACAATCCCGGCATCGCAGCGCGCAACCATATCCTGGCGCTCGTCAAGAACGTGGCGCGGTTTGCCGATGTGGCCAGGGACATCAAGCGCGCCCACGAGCCGGGGGAAGTCTTTGCCTACAAGACCATCGATACCGCCGTGTTGGGCCTGCTGATAGAGCGGATCAGCGACGGCGGTACAGTCGCCTCCTACACGACCTCGCGCCTCTGGGAGCCGCTGGGAGCGGAGGTCGATGGTTTCTACATCATGGACGGGCAGCCGGGCGCCGGTCGCGAATTCAGCGGTGCGGGCTTTAACGCCACCTTGAGGGATTTCGCCCGAATCGGGACCATGATGCTCAACAAGGGTCGAATCAACGGCGACCGGATCGTGTCGCCGGAATGGGTGGAGCTATCGACAACTTCCGTGGGCCCGGAAGACAAGGCTTTTGGTCCCGGAGGTTACGGGTACCAGTGGTGGACAGTCGCCGACAGCGAGGCGTATTCGGCGATCGGCCTGCAGGGGCAATATATTTACGTTGATCCGGCCACGGGAACCGTGATTGTAAAGCTCAGTTACTATCCGCCCGGCGATGACCGGCATCTGTTAGAGGAAGCCCTCGCGTTCTTCGATGCAGTGTCGGCCTGGCGTCCGCAGTAAAAAGGGGACGGAAAATTCCAAAAAAAGAATAATGGGAAAAAAGGGGGTGTTAGCATGATATTTCAAAATAAAATGCTTTGTGTATGTATCGCCGGTGTTGCCGGTGTTCCGGCGCTGGCTCAACCTGCTGGATCGAGGGTTGGCCAGACTGCAATATTGGAAGAGGTGGCAGTCACGGCGCAGCGTCGTACCGAAAATCTCCAAGACATATCGGTGGCGGCCTCGGCGTTCAATGCCGATGCATTAAAAGCCAAGGCGGTTTCCCGGGTGAGCGATCTCCAGAACGTGGCACCGTCTCTATCCATCACCGATGCCGGCATTACGTTGAACGTGAATATACGTGGCATAGGTATCGCGAGTAATTCACCTAATGTTACCGCCGGCGTGGCAACCTATGTCGATGGGTTGTTCCAGCCGCCGATTGTGCAGGCAAACAGTTTTTACGACCTGGAAAGCATAGAGGTTTTCCGGGGACCCCAGGGAACCTTTGTGGGGAGTAATTCCACCGGTGGCGCGATCTTCATTAACACCCGCGATCCGGAACTCGGAACCTTTGGTGGCTACGGCCAAATAGGCGCTGGCGATTATGGGCACCGTGAAGCGGAGGGTGCCCTGAATATTCCCGTAGCCGAAGACCTGGCTGTTCGTCTTGCCGGTTTCACCCGGAACAGGGACACCTACTACGACGATCTCGGCCCTTTGGACAACGACGCCGGGAAGCTTGACGAGTACGGGGCCCGCGTGGGCGTGTTGTGGAATCCCGGCAATTTCGAACTGCTGTTGAAATCCCAGTTTAACGATCGCAAGACAGGTGGCTATCCGTATCATCCGGTTCCGGGCACGCAGTTCGCAACTTTCCAGCCCGAGGGGTTTCGTGACGTTCATTACGACGAACCCACCGCCAACCGCGACCGGGCTGATATAACCAGCCTGGAGATGCGCTACGAGCTGGATAACGGTGTTGTGCTGCGCTCGCTCATCGGCTATCAGCACAAGCGCCTGAACAACCTCTACGACGTCGATGCGTCGCCGGCGCCGCTATCCGTCGGCGGTGATATCAGCCAGGACTATTTTGCGGGAGAGAAGCAACTCAGCCAGGAAATCAATATTATTTCCCCAACCAACGGCGCGCTCGATTGGGTTGTGGGTGTGTACTACCAGAAGAACGATATCGAGGTGGAAATCCGGGAAAGCCAGGGCGGCTTCCCGACCGATATCCTGCCCAGGAACGAACGGATTACCACAGGGTATTTCGCCCAGGTCAATTATGATCTGACACCCGCCCTGGAGCTTCAGTTGGGAGGCCGGCATTCCGGATATGATACGGAGGGCACAGGCGGTCTCTTTATCGGTCGAGGCATCCCGATATTCCCTCCAAGTGGGCTTCAGGTGGCTGACCTGTCCGGCGATCACGTCGATAATCGAAACACGGGCAAGGTGGCTCTGAACTGGACGATTTCAGAAGAGCATATGGTCTATGGCCTGGCCTCGCGTGGCTATAAGCCCGGCGGGTTCAATTCCACGACATCCGAGTTCGACCCTGAGGAAGTCCTCAGCTATGAAGCCGGCTGGAAAGCGAGCTTCTACGAGGGCCGCATAAGGACCCAGGTCACTGCTTATTACAACGACTACAAAGACTTCCAGTTCAACATCCTCGAAACCAGCACGGGGTTCGTCGGTGTCGAGAACCTTGACGATATGACAATCAAAGGTCTCGAGGCGCAGGTTCAGGCTGTATTCGGCGAGCTGTCGTTCGACGCCAATATCGGCTATACCGATTCCAGGCTCGGGGCATTAACGTTTGTCAACACTCGCCGGTTGCCGCGGGGTACACTGGGGCCACAATGCCCGGGCGGAACGCCATCGTCTCCCCCTGTCTGTTTTGATTACACGCCTTTTGTCGAAACGAACGGAGGTGGCGACCCGCTGTTCGCTCCGGAACTGACCTACAGTCTCGGTGTACAGTATGACATTACTCTTGATGAACTGAGGGTGACGCCCCGGGTCAACTACGCATACATAGACGACCAGTACACGTATTTTTCGTATTCACCCGTATCCGACCTGATCGAGGGTTACGCCTTGCTGTCGGCCTCGTTGACCCTGACAAACGAGGCCTGGAAGGCCGAGCTTTACGGTACGAACCTGACAGACGAAGAGTATGTCGCGGGGCAATTCGATATTAATGAATTTTACGGCGCACCTCGCGAGTACGGTATACGCCTGGGGTATCAATTCTAGCGGGCGATCATCCAGTTGCCTTGAGTTTGGTTGACTATGGGCTGGCGCTGGGCAAGGTATCCTGCCAGTAATCCTGAACCGGGGACCGCGGAGCTCCAGGCCCGCCCACCATCGCCCACCATGTAGGAGCGGCCTATGGCCGCGATCAGGCTCTCTACAGAGGCAAATCCTGATCGAGACCACGGGCCGGTCCTACAGGGAGGGAGTAGTCTGGTAGTTGCAGTTCTATGACCGATTGAATTCCCCGCACCTGAGATAGTGAATCACCTGGGTGATCACCTCTTTATTTCTTATCATAAACAGGTGGGTTGCTGGTATTTGCAAGTGATCATGCATGCCTTGGAGTCGAGTGCTTTCCACCGAGACAATGCCGTCGTCGACTGCGGGAATCATATGGGAGAAAATCGGGTGGATACTGCAGATGCCGGCAATAATTCCCAGGTCAAAATTTGCCGCGCCGAGCCTCTTCGGGAGGCTTCGCCGGCCGGTGCCCAGTTGCTGGCCGGCATCGCCGAAGACAAAGTGAAAACCGGGTAACTTTTCCAGCCTGTCCGCTACCTCGCTGCCTTTGTTCGGCGGCCCCAGCATCACCACCCGGCCGAGGTTTTCCACCGGCACCCGGCCCAGGTAATAGCGCACCAGGATGCTGCCCAGGGAATGAGCGACAAAATGGATTTCATCGTAGCCCCGACAGCGGTCCAGGGCCGGCGCTATGGCGGGCCCGGCCAGTTCCTCGATGGGGTGTTTGGTGGATGGATAGTCCACGTTCACCGTCGCGAAGCCGGCCCGGGCAATCGCCTTTTCCATTTTCTCCATCCAGCCGTCGGAGAGGAGCAGTCCGTGCAGCAGTATCACACATGCGGAGCGGGCGCCGGCCGTGAGGGGAAAGGACATCAATAGAGCCAGAACGACAATTTTCATATCCTGCTTGTCAATCCTTGTCTTGTATCCGGGGACTTCACCAGATTTTAGCCCGCATTGGCCAGACCGTTGTGAACTGAGTTTGCCGGGGCTTTGTATCGTGTAACAGCGTGAGGAAATGCGCGCCAAGACCGCCCTTGAAGTAGTTATAGAGCGACAGCCGGTACGTTTATGCTCTTGCTCGCAGAACACCATATTGAAGTGTGATAGAGTCGGGACATTCTCACCTCTATACATTCAATTGGAGGCAGTATGGCAACAGCCAAATGGCTCTGCTTCGTTGTACTATCATTGCTGCTGGCCGCCTGCGGGGGAGGCGGAGGGGGTGGAGGGGGTGGAGGGGGTGGAGGCGACAACCCCCCTCCACCTGATGACGATGTCACGCTGGAATCAGGCCTGGATAATCGTCCCACCAATACTGACTGTATTGCACTGGCAACACCTGGCAGTACACCTGACTCCCTACTCCTGACAGATGTATTCCCCGATCTTCCCATGCCCGACTTTCCCATGGGCATGTACCAATTGCCGGACAACAATGCGTATTTTTATGTCACCACCCGGCAGGGAAGGGTGCTGCGCTTTGATAATGATCCCGCTGCAAACACCGCTATTGAAGTGTTGGATATATCGGCACGCGTCAGCCAATTGCCTTCCCCCAGCGAAGGCGGTTTACTGGGTTTTGCCTTCCATCCCCAAGTGGCGAGCAACGGCGCGGTTTATATTTACTATACGGCGCCCGGCGAAAGCGGTGCAGGGCTTTCCATTATTACCCAGTTCACCATGACCAGCGATGCAGAGATCGATCCTGACTCGGAACAGATTGTCCTGCAGGTAGAACAGCCTTTCGGCAATCACAATGGCGGTGATATCGCTTTTGGCCCGGACGACCACTTGTATATCGGCTTCGGTGATGGCGGCAGCAGTAATGATCCCCTGGGTCATGGCCGGAATACCGATACGCTGTTGGGTGCCATGTTGCGCATTGATGTCGATCCCGCTACCGGCAGCTACAACATTCCGGCAGACAACCCCTTTGCCGGCGGTGGCGGTGCAGGGGAAATTTATGCCTATGGCCTACGCAACCCTTTTCGCTGGAGCTTTGATCGTGAGTCCGATGTCCTGTGGTTGGCGGATGTAGGACAGTCATCGAGGGAAGAAGTGAACCATATTGTCAATGGCGGCAATTACGGTTGGAATCAGATGGAGGGCAACCTTTGCAATGCCGGAACTGATTGCAGTGCCTTTATCGCCCCCGTTCATGACTATCCACGCGACGTGGGTACCTCCATTACCGGCGGCTATGTTTATCGCGGTACCGAGGTGCTGGGCCTGAATGGCGCCTATATTTTTGGCGACTTCGGATCCGGCAATATTTTTACCCTGACGCCCGAGGGTAATACTTATGTACGGACAACAGTTGCCTCGCCTGCCTCGGGTTCTATCGTCGCCTTCGCACAGGACCATGCCGGTGAAGTGTATGTGTTGTTGGCTTTTCCCGGTAACGGCCGTAGCATCCTCAAACTCCAACCCCAGGGTACTGAGCCACCCACCTCGAATATTCCGGCGCTCCTGTCTGAAACCGGTTGTGTTGATCCGGACAATCCGGATCAGGTCAGTGCCGGCCTGATCCCCTTCAGCGTGATCAGCCCCTTGTGGTCCGATGGCGCGGAAAAAGATCGCTGGATGGCACTACCTGACGGAGAGTCCGTTACGGTAGATGCCAGTGGTGATTTTGATTTTCCCGTGGGGACGGTGCTGGTAAAAGATTTTCAACATAGGGGAATAATGATCGAGACCCGCCTCCTGATGCGGCACCAAAGTGGTTGGGCGGGCTACAGCTACAAATGGCGTGAGGACCAAAGCGATGCCGATTTATTGCCCGGTGCGTCCGATGATAGCGTGGCCGGCCTGAACTGGCATTTTCCCAGCGGCGCCGAATGCCGGCAATGCCATACACAGGCGAAGAACGTTGCCCTGGGTCCTGAAGTATTGCAGTTGAATCACGATTTCACTTATCCGCAAACGGGGCGCAGCGCCAATCAGGTAGATACCCTGGAAGCTGTGGGTGTATTCAGCAACCCTGTGCCGGGACACCTGGACGATACCAGCATGGTGGCGCTTGACGACCTGGGCGCTGATTTGGAATCACGGGCAAAAAGTTATCTGCACAGTAATTGTTCCCAGTGTCATCAGCCCGGTGGTACCGGAGAAGGCGGCATGGACTTGCGCTTTGAAACGCCTTTGGCTCAAATGAATATCTGTAATGTGGTGTCGCAGGATGATCTGGGTAATCCCGATGCGCGTTTTATTGTGCCCGGTAATCCCAGTGGTTCGATTCTGCTGACGAGAATGCAAAGTAGTGTAGAAAGCGGTCATCGTATGCCGCCGCTGGCGACGTCGCTGGTAGACAATGGAGCCGTCAGCGTTTTGACGGATTGGGTATTGGGTATGGAAACTTGCCCATAGCATATTGATGAGAAGTGATGGAGTTATACAAAAGCGCCTCCTAAACTGGGCTAGCCAAAAACAGCCAACCAAAGCGGGCCTCTTCGGAGGCCCCTTTTTTTCCTGGAAGAGGTGCCGCAATTGATAATAACCGGATGAAAATTGAGCATTTAGATATTTATGTAATGCGATGTGATCAATATGCGGCGTTAAGGGGTGACAGGTTCGAATATTTGTGGCTAGATATGGGAATTTACTGGCAAACAGTAGCGTTCCAGATCTAGTATCATCATTATAAAGGGTACCAGTAGATCGGCCGCTGGGTTCTGGCGGGCTTGAAAAAAGTCAAATAATAATTTACCGAACTTAAATTTTATTAATAGTTAGTGGGGAATAAAAATGAAGCGTTTTAATGGATTGATATGGAGAGCCTCCATTGCTTTACTTCTACCTTTCTTTGTGATTTCTCCAATTAATGCCATCGCTTACTGCAGTGCTCAAGGCAACAACACCAATTATGAGTGGATAGATGAGGTCTCGATCGCTGGCACCACTCATGCATCGGGAAAAGACAACGGCTACGCCGACTACACGAATGAGCTATTTCATCTATCGGAGGGGGCAAACAGTATCACGTTGACACCTGGCTTTAACGGGTCTGCCTACACAGAAAATTGGAAAATCTGGATTGACTTCGACAATGATACAATTTTTAGCGACGAAGAAGCTGTGTTCAGTGGGGCATCGAATAGCGAACTAAACGGCAGTATAAGTATTCCCAATAACGCGGTTAACGGCACAACTCGCATGCGAGTGGCCCTTCGGTATGGCGGGGCGCCGCAACCCTGTGGAAGCTTCACATATGGAGAGGTGGAAGACTACACTGTTTATCTCGACACAACGGACGTCACGTCACCCACTATCGTGTCGAAATCACCCGCCGCGGACGCTGTAGACGTTTCGTTGGATTCCATTATTGCTGTTACCTTTTCCGAAGATATTGATCCTCTGACAGTGGGTGATTCAAGTATTTCAGTAACCGGCAATGGGTATAACATTCCCGGCACGGTGACTCACGATGGGAATCTGCTAACTTTCTCCGCGAATCAATTTCTAGACTTTTCAACTGTTTATACCGTAACGGTATCCCCTACACTACAGGACCTCGCCGGCAATCCGTTGCTACAGAACGATGTCTGGTCGTTCACTACAGCGGCACCCGATACAACGGCCCCATCGGTGTTATGGACATCACCGGAAGACGGAGCCAGTGATATCAGTAATAACTACGTGGTTCAGGTCCGGTTTTCAGAGCCCATGGATCCCGCAAGCATCAATACATCAACTTTTACGATCACCGATGGCATTGCCGACGTGAGTGGGTCGGTAGTGTTAGCCAGTGATGAAATGACTGTGCAGTTTTATAGTGACCAGCCATTTGACTATCTCACCACCTACACCGGAACAATCACGACGGGCGTGCAAAATGCCTCGGGAATCGAGTTGGAACATAATCATACCTGGAGCTTTACGAGCCGGGAATATCAGCCGGACTATTGTTCTTCATATGCCAGCAACTATAGTGATGCATGGGTAGCTGCTGTTCAGGTCGGTTCATATACCCATAGTTCCCCTTCTCAGCCGGGTACTGGCTATTCGAACCACACAGGAACTATTTTTGAGTTGAGCCGGCACTTTTCCAGAGAAATCGACCTGACGCCGGGATATAATCTAAGTCCCTATACTACCTACTGGCGAGTATTTATAGATTGGAATCAGGATGGCAGTTTTACATCCGATGAGATTGTGTTTAGCGACAGTGGCGATGCTTCGGTTACCGGTAGCATAACCACTCCGGATAATGCGTTGGCGGGCAATACCAGGATGCGTGTCTCTATGCAATCCGGTGGATACCCAGGCCCCTGCGGCACTTTGAGTTCAGGGGAGGTAGAAGACTTCCGGATCAATATTCCGGACCCGGTCGCTGACACAACTCCTCCTTCAGTAAACGCCGTTACGCCAACCGATGGGGCAGCCAACATTCCGGTCAATTCATCTATTTCGGTGACGTTTTCCGAGGAAATGGACGTAGACACATTGAGTGTGGGCGCTCTAACGCTCGAGAGTGAGAGCGGCACGGTCGACATGGTAAGCGCCTATGACCCTCAGCTCGACCAAGTGGTTTTCATGCCGGTCTATGACCTTGAATACGGTACAGTGTATACGGCTACGCTTCACAACAGTGTTGCCGATGTTGCAGGGAACGCTATGACGGCTGATTTCAACTGGTCATTCGAAACGGCCGTAGAGCCTATTTCCACTTACGTCGTTTCAGGTGCCGTCTCCGCACAAGGTGTGGGAATTGTCGGTGTAACGGTCAGTGCCAGTGGCGATTCATTACTGTCAACGACAACGGATGCCAATGGTCAATATGCGTTGACAGCATTGCCTCCGGGATCTTATACAATTACTCCCAGCAAGTCCGGTTATAGTTTTTCTCCGGCTAATGTTGGTGTCACAATAACGGATTCGGACATATCTGCTGTCGATTATACGGCGACTGCTTCACCAACTGCGTTCGTTAATGGCGACTTTGAACAAGGAAATTTCAGTGGCTATAACTCTTACACAACTTCGGATGGTGTGTTTAACAAGGGGATCGTATCCTTTGATATCGACCAGGATGGCGCTAACAGCACGACAGCTTATTTTAGTGTTGGAACGGATAGTCTCAATAGTATGGGAACTCAGCAAGGCGGCGGCATCTACCAAAATGTGGGATTAGGTGATGGCGATCTTTACGTAACAATGGATATCGCGGCGTCCGCCAGTAGCAATAACGGCTCGGGTGGGCTGTTTGAGCTTTATTTTGATGGGGAACTGATGGATAGCCATGACTTTGATGGCATTACCTCGGGAATTACAGAGTATGCAACACTATCGTTTGAACTGCCCAATACTAATGCAGGTAATCATGAGATACGCATTCAGGTAACGCGGCCTTATATGCAGACCAATGTCACGAATTATCTGGACAATATTACCTTGACAGGCAGTAGTGTACAGTAAATGACGCTTAACGCCTTCAGATCAGGCAAGCTCCAACATTGGGGTCTCCGCGTCCTCCCTCAGTTCCATACTTTCCAGCTTGTGCAGCAGGGAACGGAAAGTCTGGCCATTTTCGTCGATGGCCTCGTGGGGGAAAATAAACACCGGCTCGATACGGGGTGAGACGCGCTTCAGCTGGAAGTAGTAGTCCACCACCTTCTGGCCAACCTCGGCCTCACTGCCGAAACCGCTCAGGTCCACCAGGCCGATGACTTGGCTGGCATCGCCGCGCGGGAAGGCGATCAGGTCGACGACCCGGCCGGCGTCGCCGACGCGGATTTCATTGCGAAAGTCGATCAGCTCATCTTCGACGTTTTGCCGTGTTTCCCGGATACTGCGCTGGCTCGATTTTCCCAGGGTCAACCTCAACAGGGCACCGAGCAGGGAGTCTTGCAGTGCACTGGTGTTGTGGTTCTTTGCCGTCCCATCTTCCTCCTGTTGTTTGAGACTGCCCCACAGGTAGTTTGTGATATTGGTGCGGCTGTGCTCCAGTTGCTCGAAGTTGCGGTGCAGGAAATGGAAGGCTTTTTTCTTGGGGCGGCTCATGAGTACGTTGAGTTCGCCCTTGCGCTTGTCCGCATCATCGCCCTGCTTGAAGGCGCCCAGGTTGTAGCGGGTAATGTCCCAGAGGTAGAAAATATAGTCCCTTTCCTTGCCCTGCAAGGCGGCGCCGGCACCATCCAGTACACCCTCGCCCCGCTTCAACTTGCACAGGTAGGTGTCCTTGATTGCCTTGACGTAGGGCTCGTTCTTGAGCAGGAAGTAGCAGAGCGCCACATCCGTTTCCATATTGATTTTTTTGCCGCTGCTCTTTTCGATCTGCTTGACCGTCTTCACCACATAGTCCATAAAGCGGTCGACCATGGCCGTCTCGATCCCTTTGAACTTGCCGCTGGTCGCTTTTTTGGACGTTTTCACTCCCTGCTCGCTGTAATCCACCGCCACCGCCGGGGGATGTTCCGGGAGCCTCCACTGCATGATGTTCAACTCGTTTCCGTACACGTAGCGGTTGGAGAACTCGATGATGTCCGCAGGGCAGCGGTAATGCTCGTCGAGTAGCACCGAGGCTTCCCTGATGGCCTTGACCAGTGCAAAGATATGGGAGCCACCGCTTTTGAAACCGCGGGCCTGGGTGGAGCGGAGATGTTCGTCCAGCTCGTGATCCTTGAACAGGTAATCGTCGATCACCGAGTCTTTCTGCAATACCGTCTGCTTGTCGTCACCCACCACCAGCATTTTCTTTGCCCGGAACATCAGGGAGAGGGAGTCGTCCACCCGGCATTGGGTCGCTTCGTCCACGATCACCAGGTCGAAGCTCTGTTCCGCGCAGGGCAGGAGGAAGGATACCGCCTGCTTGCGTACCAGCCACACCGGAAAGGTATCGCTCAGGTTCCGGCGCAGTTCTTCGAACACCGCGCCGCTCTCTTTTAGGGTGCTGAACTGTTTCAGGTCATCCACCAGGGCCATGATACTGGTGATCCTGTTGGTGCCCGCGCGCCGCTTTGCGGTGGTCGCCCCCGACACTATGCCGCGCAGTTTCTCTACCAGGCGCTCGCGCACGATCTTATCCTGCTGCCGGTAAAGATCGCCCAGTTCCTCCAGGTCGCCCTGGATGGACGCTCCGCCCGTGCTGCCGATATCCACCCGGCGCTGCCCGCAGACACTGCGGTAAAGGCCCAGTGCGCGATTGGGCTCACCCAGGCGGATGGACTCGTGCAGCTCCCGCAGCAGGTTCAGCAGTTCCGCGGACCAGCTTTGTGCCTGTTCGAGCAGTTCGATCTGGTCCGCCACCATTTTGCGCAGTGTGCTGACATTCTTTTGCAGCGGCTGCCGGAAGAGCTGGCGGACTTTTTCGAGCAGGCGGCCCAGCCCGGTTCCCCGCCCGGCCAGGTGATTCTGCATCAGCTCGTGCAGGTGGCGGATGATCTCGTGGCGTGGATGGTCCCGGGTGATCGCCTCGAATTCCTCCAGGGTCTTTGGCTTGGCCTTCAGGAGTTGATCGAGGATCGGCAGGTCTTCCCTGAGTATCTGAACTTCGGCGTCGAAGTCGGCAGCCGGGCCCTTGGACCTGCCCGGAATCCTGAAGAAGTTGTAACACTCGGCCATACCAATGCGCAGTTGGCAGCGATTTTCCACAAAGGCTTCAATGATCCTTCGCTGCGCGCCCTGCTTGTCGAGAATCAGGGTCAGAAATTCCTGCAGGCTGTTCAGGTCGCCGTTGCTCCCGGTCTTTCTGAGTACACGCCGATCAAAGGGCACATGCTCGCCCACCTGATCGAGCATGGTGGCGCTTATGCGCCTTTTCAGCTTGTCGATCCTGGCTCCCAGCTGGCGGATTTCTTTTTCCAGTTTCTCTCCCCTGGGCGCTGGTGCGGGCTCCGGCTCCTGCACTTTGAAAGCCCGCGACAACCCGCTGAGCAGGGTTTCCAGGCTTTGATCGCCGGTTTCCACCTTGTCCACCACCTTGATGGCGCTGAACAGCAAATCCTTCCACTTGCGCTCGGCTGCGCTGCCCCGCTCGTCGCCGATCAGGTAGTCTTCCAGTTTCTCGACAAGCGCTTCGATCGCCGCCTGCTGATCACTGACCACAAGGACTCTCTGCCCGCTGTTGATGCAGTGCAGCACCAGATTCATGATGGTGAAGGTCTTGCCGGTTCCGGGCGGCCCTTCGAGAAGCACCACGTCGTGGTGGTTCAGTTTGTCCACCAGGTTGCGGGTGCTCTGGGGCAGCGGACCGGGCATCCAGGTCTGCGCTGCAAAGTCACCCGTGCCGGTTGTTGCCGATGCCTGTTCCGGCGTGAGGAAGCGGCCCAGGAGGGAGCTGTAGAAGCGTTTGCTGGAGCGGTGTGCCGCGGCGTTTATCTGGTCGAGATCCAGGTCCAATGCCTGGTCGATGGGGTTCAACAGCCTGGGCGCACGGTAAAGGTAAACGCTCTGCAGGTCGCATTCGATGCCCTTGACGTTCAGGTCCGCGAAAATGCCGCCTTTGCCGTTTTCGTCCCGGTAGCCGAAAAGAATTTCCCGGGTTCGATCAAAAACCGCTTCCTTGACCGGAAGATAGCGGGAGACCCGGATACGGTCGTTGAGGCGGTCCACGCTGATATCCTGGGCCAGCAGGGTCTTGAAAAAGCGGTCCACCGGATCGATGCCGGCCTGGGCCTCGCTGAATTTTTCCACCAGATGGGCCAGGGCGAGGTAGTTCAGGTGGAATAGCCCGTCTTTTACGGACTCCAGGTAGACACCGCGTCCGGATTCGCGGATGCGAACCTTGCTGTAGTACAGGGGAAAGCGGAAGGTCCTGAGGGAGCGGTTGTAAGTGAAGAGCGCGTCGACGATTTCAAAGCCCACAAAAAACTCGGCGGCGCGATCACTGATAAAGCGCTCCCTGAATTCACTGGCCTGTTCCGGGCTCAGTTCAAAGTAGAATTTGCCATTGTCGAAGGCCTTGATTTCGGTGGCCATCAGGGGGACGGGGAACTGGGACAGAAGCGCTCCGCCCTTGTGGCTTTTTTCCGACTCCCCATCCGGGTCCTTTGAGCTGTTGGCAAGCGCGATTCGACTACCGTCAAAAATTTCCTCGTAGTCGACCCTGATGTCTTTCTCGTTGAAGCGCTCTCCCAGCTTGGGTTTGTAAAGACTGGCTTGCGCCTTGCGTTTGGGTGCGGCTTTCCCGGGCCGCTGTTTTGGCTGCTCCTTGTCCTGCTCTTTCAGCTCTTCCGTCACAACCTTCTGCCCGAGGCTGGGTGTGTAGCGTTCAATGGACTGGAGGACGTCCTTGCGAAGAATCAGGTCGCTGGTAATGCTCTTGCTGCCTTTTGCGAAGCTGAACTGGAATAGCTTGTGGTAGGCGATGATCTCCTCCAGTACGTCGTTGGGATGCTGGAGCCTGTCGTTGTAAAGGAGCTTGTCGAGTACCTGGAGACTGCTGCGGCTGACGGTTATATAGCCGGAGGACCCCTCCCGCTCCTCGATATCCTGGATGATCAGGTTTTCGATGTCGGACGCGGAAGATCTGAAGTAGTAATAGTCGCGATTGAGGAAGCTTACCGAGCTTTCGAAGGGCTGGGGGCTTGGTTTGCTGATCTCGTCGTTGAGGATATTGCGGATACAGGCGCGAAAGCGACCGAATACAAAGCGCGGGACAAAGATCTTTCGTCCCTCGGCGGTGTTTTCCAGCGCGTAAACCTGGAGGCCGTGGTCGTTCTTGAAACGCTCGATGCGGAACACATTGCGCCGGTCCGCGCGTTTGGTGAGCTTCAGTTCGGTGCCTTGGCGGCGTAATGCCGGTATAGCCATGTTATCTTCTACTTGTTTATGGGCACCTCTAAAAATCGTCATTCCCGCGCAGGCGGGAATCCAGAAACCGCGTAGTCACTGGACCCCCCCGCCTTCGCGGGGGTGACGAGAAATGAATTTTTAGAGGGTGCCCTTATGCGTTAGTGAAGCTCTGAACAAGTCTATATCGCCGGAATGACGACATTCAGAGGTTCCTTAGCGAATTAACAGGGATACCCTGCGATTTCGCGCCCGCGCCTCTTCCAGTGCCGCACCGCCTTTACCTGTCACATCCACCACCGGCCGCGTATCCGCATAGCCCACCGCGCGCAGACGCTGGGACGAAAAGCCCATGGAAAGAAGGTGAAGAATCACGCTGCTCGCCCGTTTGCCACTGAGGCTCCAGTTGGTCTCCGTTTCTCCGTCAATTACCCGGTAGTAGGGCACGTCGTCGCTGTGCCCCTCGATGTCCACCTGGTAGTCGGTCTGATGAATCTCGTCCAACAGGGGCTCCAGGGAATCCAGGGCGCGATTTTTGATCACGGCACTGCCCGGCGCGAACAGGGCGGCGGTATCCAGGTTCACCCTGACACCGTCTTTCGCCAGCTCGACGGAAGCACCGGGGACGCCGGGGGATTCCTCAACGATGACCCGCAGCGATTCGGCCAGTTCCACCAGGGTATCGTCGGTACTCCCGGTCATTACGCTGCGGAGTCTTTCGAAGGAGCCCACGTCCACCTTGCTCATGGACAGGAGCATGACAAAGAAGACACACAGGATAACCATCAGGTCGCCGAAACTGATGTAGAAGGAGTCGAGACCCTCTTCGTCCTGCCCGGTCAGCTGCTCCAGCTTCATGTCTCGTCGACTTTCCTGTTCATTTTGGTGATGTCCAGCAGGCGATCTTCCCGGCGGATCAGTACGCTGATCCGGTTCATAAGCAGCTTGTGGGTTTCCACGTAAATACTGTTGTGATGTTCCAGCCGGCCGGCGAGCGGCGTGAAAACCAGTGAACCCAGAACCGAGCCGAATGCGGTGGTCATCAAGGCCAGGGACATGGCCGGACCGATGCTGGCGGGATCGTCCAGGGACTGCAGCACCTCGATCAGGCCGATGACGGTACCCAGCAGGCCGAGCGCCGGTGCGACCTTGGCCCCCTTGTTGAGCAGCGCTGCGGCGGTTTTACGGCCCATAAAAATAGTGGCGATCCGGTTGCCGACAAAATCCTCGATCTCCTCATAGAAGAGCTTTTGCCGGATCATGTAGATGATGTCGTTGAGTAGCTCGCCGGTGATTTCCTTGCCCTCCCGCAGGTCCATGATGCTGCGGGATTTGATGATGGTTTCGTCCAGCTCCTCAATGGTCGGGTTCAGGTGCTTGACCGGATTGGCAAAGAAGGAGCGCAATACCAGGATGAGGGTTTTCACCAGTGTTTCCAGATCGAACTGGAACAGGAGAACACCAAGGGTGCCGCCCACCACAAAAAAGAAGCTGCGGAAATCGTTGAAGAGAATAAGCTCCTGGGAGCCGGCGCCCGCGCCGAGATCCATGCCCACTGCGTTGAACAGCACGGCCACCAGAAGGCCGACGCTGAACACTACGGTGATGGGATCAAAGCGCTTCTTCGATACGGTCAGGTATTCTTTGTTGAGCAGGCTGTTCACGGATTTTCCCGATTCGTGGCTGGAATTTAATCGTCGGTCACGGCGACCAGCTGGTTACGGCCTATGTCACCGACGATAAACTGTTCATGTACGCGGACAATAAAATCGCCCGGTTGTAACTCGCTGAGCACGGAGAAGTGCACCACATGGCCTTCGCTCATGGATACCAGCACCTTCATACCTCGTCGCAGGCTCTTGATGGTATCCGCTTCCAGGTCATTGACGGCCTTTACCTGGAGTTCATTGCGCCGGGAGTCCCTGGCCTTGAAGGCATCACCTTCCACGTAAAGCAGCTCCGCTGTTCGCCGCTCCACATCGGACGCCTCCCGGTTGTCCAGGAAGATGATACCGAGCGGCACATCCTGTTCCTCGTCGAATATGGCCAGGCAGCGGGCCTGGAACCGGGGGACCCGATCCAACAGGTGGGTGGGAACATCAAATTCCTTGCGCTGGCTGCTCAGCTTCACGGTGCGGCGCTTCAGGTCCACCTGTTCCACCTTGCAGATGCGCACGTTGTCTGGCAGCACCTTCTGGGAGTCCAGCGCTCGCGATGCCCGGCTCAGTGACTTCTGCTCCCTGTTCAGTTGGAGGGTCAGCGCGCTGACCTGTTCCTGCAATTCCTTGTTTTTCCGTTTGAGTTCAGCCGCTTCGCTTTTTAAGTCCTTGAGCTTTTTCAGTTCCGGATCGGGCCGCCAGGTCTCGTTTCCGCTCTGGGACTCGTATTTGGAAATCTCGTCGTAAAAGCTTTGCAGGATCGCGCCGATCCTGTTTTTTTGCGGAAGCTCGAAGCGGATGCAGGCGTTGTACTCGCTGACCTTGAGGGCCGAGCCCGCGCGACTGGCGGTGGTTTTGGCGTAGGCAGCAAAAGCGAAACTGTCGAGGCAGGCGAGTATGTTTTCCAGGTTGGGAACAAAGCCGTGGGCATCCAGAACGGTCTTAATGGTGCTGACCGGGTCGTCGAACAGCACTTTATCCATAGTGACATAAAAGAACTTGCCATCCTGGTCATAACTGGCGATGGAAAGGTCTTTGTTCAGGGAAGCCTTGGAGAACTCCGCTTCGCCTTTTTCGGCGATTACCTTCAGTTGCGTCTTGTCGAAGATTGCCACTTGCCACTACCCCAGGATTCCGGCGGCGGAAACGCTTGTTTTAGTGTTTACCAGCGCTGCCGCACTGATGTTTTCGCGTTTGGCCGAGTATATACGATTTGGGGTTGAAGGATATGAACGCAGTATTGCCCGGGCAGGATTTGACTACTGCCAGGGCGATAGAATCAAGGTAACGTGAAGCAGTTCACACTGGGTGGCCGTTCCAGGAGCCCCATTCTTCACGATTGTGGGAAAAACACACAGCAAAAACAACTCTGGCCAATCAGTTCACCAAAACGAATCTCTACGGAGGCGCTTCTTTCTGAAGAAGTAGTCACGACTTGCAACAATTGACCGTAACTACTTACCCCTGTAGGAGCGGGCCATGCCCGCGAACAGAGGCCGATCGCGGGCATGGCCCGCCCTACAGAGTGGTTTCCCCTAAGCCAATGCACGTTCTCTATGAGTGAGTAGTTACCAATTGACTAAAATAAGCGTTCTAAATAGCCGCTTCGTTAGCTTCCGCTCCGGCCCTGGCAGGCGCCTCCACAGTCACAATCCTGATGCCCTGAGCTTCGAACATACGAAGCATATCCTGGTCGGCCTGGCTGTCGGTAATCAGCACGTCAACGTCGGCAAGGGTGCTGAAAATAAAATTGCTGCGTTTCCCCAGTTTGGAGCTGTCCGCCAGAATAATCAGTTGATCGGCCTGTTTCCTGAGCTTTTGTTCCGCGCGAATCAGCAGGGGGTCGGATTCCATAACGCCAAATTCACCAATACCCGGTGTGCCCATAAACATCTTGCTACCGTGGTAATACTGGATGGTGTCGTTTTCAAAGGCGCTCAGGATAATGCCCTGTTTACGGTAGATCTCTCCACCGGGAAGGGTGATCTGATTGTCGCTGTTCTCTGAAAGCTCTTGCGCCAGAACGAAGGAGTTGGTGAGGATATTGAGCTGCCGGCTGACCAGAAACTCTCCCATCATATAAGTGGAACTGCCTCCATTAATGATAATGGATTCACCGTCCTCGCAGAGTTCAACGGCTTTGCGGGCGATCAGCCGTTTGACGTCAGTCTGTTTCTTTTTATCAACCAGAAACGCCGAGCCCGTCAGGTGCGGCCGCTTCAGTTTTTTATCCCCCAAGGGCAGCGCTTCAGCACCGCCGCGGATTTTCTTCAGTTGCCCCTCCTGCGCCATCTTGGTGAGATCCCGGCGAATGGTTGCTTCGGAGGCGCTCAGCTGGGTTGAAAGGCTGCGCACGCTGGCAAACTGCTGCTCGTCGAGGATATCGAGAATCAACTGGTGGCGTTGTTTTTCCAACACGGGGTTTACCTGCCTTTTGGGGGATATGGTCAACGTGTCATCTATTTTATCCATATCTAACCATATCTGCAGTAGGTTGAACGCATATTAGCCAATAAACGGGGCAAAATAATGCCAGTTTGATGAAACATGACTAAAAATGATGGGTTTGCTGGCTTGAGCGAGCAGGTTGTGGCATCCAGCGAGCGAAAAAATCGTCTATCTTCTGCGGAAAGGTGGGCCATAAGTTCCCTCGAGCCAGCCGTTAAGAGGATCATGGACTTAATCAACGATGACATAGTCAGTCCATTTCGGGCCGTGGGCGCCGATCTGAATCTGTTGTTCGACGTCCGCGGTACGGGACGGGCCGGTAATAAGGTTGATGGTGCGGGGTACACGGCCACTGAATCGCTGACGCAAACGCTCCCACACCTCTTCCTGGTAAGCGACAATATCCACTCGATCCAGAACCACAACCAGGCGCTGTACCAGAAACAGCGAGCTGCTGGGGCAGTCCCGGCTGACGGAGACGACGGTTCCCGTTTCGGCAATGCCGGCACAGCCTCTGGCCAGGCCCCAGTCGGTTGCTTGGGGAACCCGATCAAGTGTTTCAATCGGTGCCCACTGCAAGCCTGTGCCGGCGAACTGCGGGGACACAACTACACCGGGTGTTTGATCCAGCTCCGCCGCCCGCGCCGCCACCCAGCGGGGCAGTTCCTCCAGCGTTTCGATGCGATGGACCTCAGCGCCATTGTCGATAGCAGCGCGACTGAAGCTTTCCACGTTTGCGGCAGGCAGGGGCGGTTGCACAGTCGAATTAGCGCGTCGCGTCAGGTTCGCAAAAGCTTCGTCAATATCCGTCGGCGTGCCCCGTTTATTCAGGGCCTGGCGGATGCGCGAGAGGATTGCCGTTCGGCAACTGCTCATGGTCATTCCTTTCGTTATGGCCCCGGCAATGTGGGAGCCTGCCCTGCGGGGGAAAGCGGTGTTGCAATCAGCACCTTATTAATCGCCTGCAGGGCAGGCTCCCACAGGGGGTTTTGCCTTGACTTCATTGGTGTCTGTGCTCGTTGCGGCGCCATTGGGACTGAAAGCTCCCCCCCTGGGGCGCGGGAAAATCTCGGTGCGCCGTCCAGCCGCCGAGCAGCGGAAGTCTGCTGAAGCGGCCTCGCCTTGCCCCCAGCGCGGCGGCGAGCTTCGTGCCGATACTGGTCAGGGCGCGGTATAGCCGCGGCGACGCGGCGAGCGCGCAAAAAGCTTTGATGATCCAGTAACCGGACGTTTTGTATTGCGCTTCCCGCTGTTCCTGATTGCGCAGCTTGCGCATCAGGTCGGGAAGGGGAATCTTGACTGGGCATACGGATTCACAGCGCCCGCAGAAGGTGCTGGCGTTGGGCAGTTGGTAATCGCCGTCGCGGTGGCGCAGCAGCGGTGTCAGAACGGCACCCATGGGCCCCGGGTAGACGCTGTCGTAGGTGTGGCCGCCGACGGCCTGATAGACCGGGCAATGGTTCATACAGGCACCGCAGCGAATGCAGTGGAGCATCTCCTGGTACTCGCTGCCCAGCAACTGGCTGCGGCGGTTGTCGAGCAACACCACGTGGAAAGCTTCCGGCCCGTCTTTGTCGGTGTCGCCCCTGGCGCCGGTAAAGAAGGAGGTATAGGTGGTGGTCGACTGGCCGGTGGCGCTGCGGGCGAGTACCCGCAAAATCGCACTGGCATCCTCCCAGGTGGGCACCACCCTGTCGATGGTGGTGGTGACGATATGGGCCCGGGGCAGGGTGGCGGTGAGGTCGCCGTTGCCTTCGTTGGTGGCGATGGCGACGGTGCCGGTTTCGGCGATCAGCAGATTGGCGCCGGTAATGCCGATATCGGCGCTGAGAAATCGGTCGCGGATAACCTGCCGCGCTTCGTCGACGATGGCTTCCACGGCGCTCAGGTCCCGCTCCCCCAGGGCGTGGTGATGCAGAAACAGATCCTGTATCTGGGCCCGCGTCTTGTGCAACGCGGGGGCGACGATATGGCTGGGCGGCTCCTTGGCCAGTTGCAGAATATACTCGCCCAGATCCGTTTCGAAGGGGGTGATGCCGGCTTCTTCCAGGGCTTCGTTGAGGTAGACCTCTTCGCCCACCATGGACTTGCCTTTGGTTACCCGCGTGGCGTTGTGTCGCGCGCATAGTTGCAACACGATTTCCCGCATCTGCGCCGGTGTTTCGGCCCAGTGTACCTCGCCGCCGGCTTCGGTAACCTTCTTCTCAAAGTGCAGCAGGTAGATATCCAGGTCCTGCAGGGCCTTCTGCCGCACCTCGCGGGCGCGATCGCGCATGGCCTCGAAATTGGGAACCCGCGCCACCGCCGCGGAGCGTTTGTCGACAAAACCGCGTCCGGCCTTGGCCAGTGCCTGTTGTAGCTGGGAATCGGCGAGGGCATCGCCGGCGCGATAGATAAAGTCCTTGTCCGGCACATAGGATTGCACGCTACTCATGGGGTATTTGCGCCTCTGTACCTTCGCCGATAGCCGGAGCGTCGAGATCGCCCGCCAACACCTCCGCCACATGGCGCACCTGCACCTTTGGGAGATGGGGATTTTCGCTTTGCTGTCGCTGGATTTTTCCGGCGATATTCAGCAGGCAGGAAAGATCACCGCCCAGCAGCAGATCGGCACCCGCATCGCGGGCATTGCCCACCTTGTCGGTCACCATGCGGTTGGAGACGGCCGGGAACTTGACGCAAAAGGTACCGCCGAATCCACAGCAGGCTTCGGTATCGCGCATTTCCGTGACGTCGACCCCGGCGCACTGCTTGAGCAGCTGGCGGGGCTGGTCGCGGATATTGAGTTCGCGCAGGCCCGCGCAGCTGTCGTGGTAGGTGATATTGCGCTTCGCCAGATTGCAGTTGGGAGCCGCCGGTCGGTAGTCGATTACCTCTGCCAGAAAGGTGGTCAGTTCATAGACTTTGCTGCAGAAGCGGTTAACCCGATCGAAACGGGGATCATCGCGAAACAGCGCCGGGTAATGAAGCCGGATCATGCCGCCGCAGGACCCTGAGGGGAGCACAATATAGTCGAAGGGTTCGAAATCTTTGACGATGCACCAGGCAAGTTTTCGGGTCGCGTCCGGGTCGCCATTATTGAACGCGACCTGGCCGCAGCAACTCTGCGGTGGCACGCTGACGCGACAACCGGCCTGCTCCAGCAATTTGGCGGTAGCGAAGCCGACACTGGGGCGAAGCAGGTCCACGGGGCAGGTGGCGAAAAGGCCGACATGGAGGGGCGCATCCGATAGTGCAGAGTTCATGCTTCTTTTTTCTCGTTAAAACCTTTGGCCATCATGCGCAAATGCCGATTCCCGGCTTAGGTCCATGCTGTTGAGTCAAGGCTTGGCACCCTGTAGGAGCCTGCTTGCAGGCGAACTGGAGCGGAACCCTGTAGCCATTCGCCTGCAAGCAGGCTCCTACAAAAGTGGTCCAACTACTCAAGTCAGTACTATTCACCTTTGACCATTAAAAATCTGCTGCTCGATGAGCCCTTTCAGCGCGGTTCATCGCGCTGTGGAAAGACTGAAAGCGAAAAAAAGCGCCGGCAAACCGGCGCAGATGAGGAGAAGAAAATCTAGACAATACCGGAACTGCTGCCACCCAAAGCGGGCCGTTTTTTACCGGTTTCCGCGCGGTAGCCGGAGGCCCTGTAAGCGGCGATCGGATCTATGGCGCCATTGCCGCGCAGGCGCGCCATCGCCAGGATCGGCGATACGTCGATATTGAATGCGGCTTTCAGGGTGTTGCTGGCCATTAGCGCGTCGTTGTTTTCCTGATAGCTGTTCAAGGCCTCGCGATCGATCAGCAGGGCCTTGATATAGGAGCGCTGCACTTCGACCGCGGAATTGATCAGGCTTTCAATCGGGTCGGTCACGTTGTGCGACTGATCCAGCATATAGTCGGGCCCAAAGCCGTCCTGCTGTCGGTATTCGGCATCCACCAGTTCGTTGAAAATCAGGAACTGCTGGTAGGGGTGCAGCGAACCGCTGTCCAGGTCGTCGTCGCCGTATTTGCTGTCGTTGAAGTGAAAGCCGCCGAGTTTTTTGAACTGAATCAGGCGCGAGACGATCATTTCAATATTGACGTTTGGGGCGTGGTGGCCGAGATCCACCAGCGATTTGCATTTGTCCCCCAGTTCCATGGCGGCGAGAATATTGCTGCCCCAATCCTGGATCACTGTGGAGTAGAAGGCGGGCTCGAACATCTTGTGTTCGATATGCATTTCCCAGTCGTCCGGCAGGGCGCTGTAGATGGTGCGCGCACTGTCCAGGTAGCGCTCGAAGGCGCGCTGGAAATGCTGCTGGCCGGGGTGGTTGGAGCCGTCCCCGACCCACACCGTCAGGGCCTTAGAATCCAGTTGCCGGCCCCACTCGATACACGCCAGGTTGTGGGCGACGGCCTGTTCGCGCACAGCCTCCGCGGTGTGGCTGAGGCTGCCGTATTTGTAAGAATGTTCCTGCCCGGGCTGGTCCTGGAAGGTATTGGAGTTGACCGAGCCCCAGCCCATGCCGTAGCTGTCGGCGTACTGCTTCAGCTCGGAGAAATCCTCCACCTGGTCCCAGGGGAAGTGAGGTGAGATCAGCGGGGTGCAGCCGGAGAGCTGGTGAATCACCGCGCAGTCCTCGACCTTTTCAAAGATATTGCGCGGCTCGCCCACGCCGGGAAAACGGGCGAAGCGGGTGCCGCCGGTGCCGGCGCCCCAGGAGGGCACGGCCAGTTCAAAGGCCTGGGCACGGGCCGTAAGCTGTTCGATATCCAGGCCCGTGCGGGACAGTTTCTCGCCGAGGGCGTCGTAGTCTTTGTGCAGATCCCGGGTGAGTTTCTCATTCTGCTCAGCGATCAGGGCTGATGGGATAGCTTCTTTCATTATTGTTTTCCCTCTACTGTTTTCTCTCTTTTGGGGCGACCGGCTCAGCGGGTAAACGACGGCGCGTGCCCCGCGTCCACATTGATTATATTGCCGGTGGACTTGGCCGACAGGTCGGAAGCCAGAAAGTATACGGCCTCGGCGATATCTTCCGGCAGGACGTCGCGCTTGAGCAGGCTGCGCTCGCGGTAGTGTCCCTCGAGATCACCTTCTTCCATTTGGTAAGCTGCGGCACGTTCTTCCCGCCATTTGCCGGTCCATATCTTGGAGCCGCGCAGTACCGCGTCCGGGTTGACCACATTGCAGCGGATGCCCAGCGGTGCGCCTTCCAGGGCGACGCCGCGCGCCAGTTGGAGTTCCGCGGCCTTGGCAGTGCAGTAGGCAGAGGCATTGGGCGAGGCCACCAGCCCGTTCTTGCTGGCCACGAATACCATGGCGCCGCCGGTGTGCTGCGCTTTCATCAGCTTGAAGCCTTCCCGACTGACCAGGAAGTAGCCCGTCGCCAGAATACTGATATTCCGATTCCATAATTCCAGGCTGGTTTCATCCAGCGCGGCGGAACTGGCGATACCGGCGTTGGAGACCAGGATATCCAGTCCGCCGAAGGCGAGTGATGTTGCGGCCATGGCATCTGCGACTGCCGCTTCGCTGGTCACATCGCAGTGCGTCCCGCGCACTACGTCCGGGCCGTAGACCGCCGAGAGTTCGGCGACGGCGGCATCCAGCGCCTCCCGGTCAATATCGGCCAGCACCACACAGGCGCCTTCGTGCAGCATGCGCACGGCACTGGCTTTGCCGATACCGCCGGCACCACCGGTGATGAAGGCGACGCGACCGGCCAGTGACTTGGGTTTGGGCATGCGCTGTAATTTTGCTTCTTCGAGCAACCAGTACTCGATATCAAACGCTTCCTGTTCGTCCAGGCCAACATATTCGCTGACGCCGTTGGCCTCGCGCATCACGTTGATGGCGTTGATATAGAACTCGCCGGCGATGCGGGCGGTGGCTTTGTCCTTGGCGAAGGTGATCATGCCCACCCCGGGGATCAGGTAGACCACGGCATTGGGGTCGCGCATGGCCGGGCTGGTGTCGCGTTTGCAGCGCTGATAATAAGCGGTGTAATCCTCGCGATAAGCAGCCAACTGCTGATCCAGCTGTTCCACGCAACGCGCCAGCTCGCCGTCCAGGTCGGCGCCGGTGGGGTCGAAGTCGATAACCAGAGGGCGTATTTTAGTGCGCAGGAAATGATCGGGGCAGGAGGTGCCCAGAGCCGCCAGCGTTGTCAGTTCGCGGGAGTTCACAAACTGCAGGATGGTGGCGGAATCGTCGAAGTGACCGATTTTGCGCTGCGCATTGGTGATCTTGCCGCGAATCAGGGGCATCAGCCTGGCGGCCACGGACTTGCGTTTCTCTGCATCGAGAGGGGAGTCGTAGCGGCTTCCGCCGAACGCCTCATTTGTATTGTTGTCTGCCAGCCAATCGGCGGCCCGCTGGATAATGTCCAGCGTGTTGAGATAACAGTCTTTGGCCGTGGGCCCCCAGGTAAAAATGCCGTGGCCTTCGAGGACTATGCCTTTCAGGTGCGGATTGCCGGCCGCCATCTTTTCCAGTTTCAGGCCCAGGTCGTAGCCGGGACGCTGCCAGGGCAGCCAGCCCATATCGCCGCCAAAGATCACTTCCGTCAGCTCCCTGCTGTTTTTCGTGCAGGCGACGGCGATGGCCGCATCCGGGTGCATATGGTCAACATGGGGATGGGGTATATAGGCGTGCAGGGGGGTATCGATACTGGCTGCGCGGGGATTCAGGTTAAAAGTACAGTGGGGCAGGTATCCCACCATCTCGTCTTCATGTTCGAGGCCGCGGTAAAGGTCTTTCAGCTGCTGCAGCTTATCCATATACAGCGTGGAAAAACCGTCCAGCTCGATAGAACCCAGATCGCCGCCAGACCCCTTGACCCAGAGCACCTGGGTCTCTTCGCCGGTCAACGGATCGCGCATAAAGATTTTGGCGGATGTATTGCCGCCACCGTAGTTGGTGATGCGCAGATCGGATCCCAGGAGGTTGGAGCGATACTTCAGTTGTTCGGGTTCGCTCAGGCGGGACGCTATCTGGTCATCCCAAAGGTTTTGAAGGGGTGAGGTCATCTAAATCCACTCTATCTGACTAATTTGAACGGCTGCGATGCGCAAAGGGACATATAGGCTTTCTGTTGATTGATAATGATTGTATGTGATTGTTTTGATGCGGTCAAACACGAATTTTGATGCTTTATGATTAAAACATTGCAAAATAGATCACCAGTCCTTTATATTGATCGGGATGAGGCCGAACGCCGCGGGCGACTTCACCTGGAACAATTGGACAGGCAAAAGTCCCGGCGTCGTTAGAGCGCAACGCGCTGACTATCGATTGAGAATGGCTGCCGATGAGCTACAAGCTGGTTCTGGATGTGGGGAAAACCCACGTCAAACTTCATCTTCTCAATAATGCCGGAGAGTCGGTTTTTTCCCGGCAGACCGACAACCGGGTATTGAGTGGTGCGCCCTATCCCCATTTCGATATCGAGGGACTTTGGCAGTGGATGCTGAGGGGAATCGGTGAGGCGGCGCAGGAGTATCTGATTTCGGCCATCAGTATCACCACCCACGGGGCGGCGGCCGCACTGATCAACCGCCATGGGGAAGAGGCGGGTCTGGTATTGCCCGTCCTGGACTACGAACATACCGGTATCGAAAGCTGTAATCCCCGCTACGACCGCTTGCGCCCCGAATTTTCCGAGACTTATTCGCCGGCTCTACCAGCCGGCCTGAACCTGGGACGTCAACTCTATTGGCAACGGCAACTGTATCCCGAAGCATTCGCCCGGACGACGGATATCCTTATGTATCCACAATATTGGGCTTGGCGATTAACGGGGCAGTGCTGTTCGGAAGTCACTTCACTGGGGTGCCATACGGATCTCTGGTCACCGGAAACGGCTGATTTCTCTTCGCTGGTGGAAAACCTGAGATGGCGGCACCTGTTCCCCCGGGTGGTGCCGGGGTGGACCCAACTCGGGTGCATCAGGCCGGAGGTCAGGAAACTGACCGGGCTCCCGGGTTCCTGTCGCGTATTCGCCGGTGTTCACGACAGCAACGCCAGTTTTCTGCGTTACCGGGCCAGCTATGCCGACAGACCTTTCACGGTAATTTCCACCGGAACCTGGTCCATCCTGATGGCAGCGGGCATACCCTTGACGGGATTGGATGCCGGTCGCGATATGTTGGCCAATGTGGATGTCACTGGGCAGCCGGTGACCTGCGCACGTTTTATGGGTGGGCGGGAATATGCGGCTGTGTGCCAGCGGGCGGGGGCGGCAATCGATGAACAATACGGTGAAGCCGAACTGCAGAAACTGATCGATGCGGGCACTATGGCGTTGCCGGATTTCAGCGGTGGCTGTGGTCCCTTCCCGGGGAGGGAAGGCAGGCTCGAAGGAGTTGTTCCCCAGGGTTGCGGAGCCGCGCTGGCCTCGCTGTACTGCGCCCTGATGCTGGATTACCTACTGGATCTGCTCGATGTGCGGGGCGATATTTTCGTTGAAGGCGCCTTTCTCAAAAATCCCAATCTGTGTGCATTGCTGGCGCAGTTGCGGGGCCACCAGAAAGTCTGGCTGTCCGCGGATGACACAGGCACGGTAGGGGGATGCGCATCTCTGGTGGACTGGGGCGGGGACGTCAACAGACCACTGGTGCAACGCGGTGGGGCGACACGCCTGAAAAAACTCGAACATTATAAGCAGCGATGGCGCAGAGCTCTGGAGCCCGAGGCGGTGTCGGTAGCCGTTGACTAACGCGGACGTCCGGCAATGCGACCCACTCTTGCCAATATTAATGATCATATACGATCATATATTGTCATAATAGATCATTTGGGGTATAAATAAGATCTACCTCTTTTATGCGGCTCCATTGGGGTCGGGCGATCAATAATAACGAAAGAATTACAGTGATGGATCGACGCGATTTTCTCAAGAAAGGCGCACTGGCCGCCTCCCTGCCTCTGACGGGGCAGGCGATGTCCGCGGCTTTGGCTTCTGCGCCGGCACCTCTTTCCCCTCTCCCCCCCGTGCGCAAAGAAGGCCATTTGAGCTGGCTGGAAGGGGAGGAGCCCGCCATCAAATCCGGTGCGACCTGGGGACAAGCGTGGTCCCGGGGGGTAATGGAACCCGGGCAGGCGCTCTGCCTGGTCAATGAGCGGGGCGACAAAGTGGCGCTGCAGAGCTGGCCCACTGCCTACTGGCCCGATGGCAGTGTTAAATGGACGGCACATGCCGTAGCCGCCAACACCGCACTGGGAAGCCAGTTCCGGGTCGAGAAGGGCTCCGGTCCGGCGCCGACGATGGCCGTTCGCATCGAGAATCTGCGCGATAGGTTCGAAGTAAATACGGGCGTTGTGCGTTGGGTTATCCCCAAACGCGGCCCGTATATTATTCGTGAAATGCTGCGCAACGATCGTTTGATCGCAAAAAATGCCAGGCTTGTCGGCCTTGTACAGGACGGCGTCGAAATCGAATCCGCGGTCCAGACAGAGTCATTTCAGGCCCATATCACCCGGGCCACGGCGGAGCAACAGGGGCCGGTTCGTGCGGTGATCAAGCTGGAAGGTGTGCATCGCACGGAGGCGGGGCGCGAATGGCTGCCCTTCACTCTGCGTCTGTACTTCTATGCCGGCGGGGAGTCGCTGCGTGTCAGCCACAACTTTGTCTTTGACGGCGATGACCAAAAAGATTTTATCAGGGGATTGGGTTTCCGCTTTGAGGTGGTTCAGCGCGACGAGCCGTACAATCGGCATGTCCGCTTTGTTGGGGAAGACAGCGGCCTCTGGAGTGAATCGCCGCTGGGAATCACCGGTTTGCGGAGAGACCCCGGGCGCGCCGTAAGGCAGGCGCAAATAGATGGTGTTGCGACTCCCCCGCTCAGCGAGTGGGATAGCCGGGTCAGCAGCCGGATGCACTGGATTCCGGTATGGAATGACTACAGCCTCTCGCAACTGAACGCGAATGGTTTTTCCGTCAAAAAGAGAACCAAAAGCGGCCACGGCTGGATAGACGCCGCTCAGGGGCAGCGGGCCAGCGGCGTGGGCTACCTGGGCGGAGTTTCGGGCGGTGTGCTCTTCGGTATGCGGGACTTCTGGCAGCTGCACCCGACTCAAATCGATATCCGCAATGCCGGCCAGGATGTGGCCGAAGCCACCCTCTGGTTCTGGTCGCCCGAAGCGCCCCCCATGGATGTGCGTTTCTACCATGACGGCATGGGGCAGGAAACCTATGAGCAACAGCTCGACGCTCTCAATATCACCTACGAAGATTACGAGCCGGGGTTTGGAAGTGCCTACGGCGTCGCCCGCACCACAGAATTTACCCTGTACGTTTTGGGTGCCACTCCATCGCGCAGCGACACCATAGCGTTCGCGGATACCATTAGAAAACCGGCGCAAGTTGTCGCCGCTCCCGAGGATTACCTGAAGGCCGGAGTGTTTGGTTCCCTGTGGAGCCTGCCCGACAGATCGACGCCGACGAAAAAGGCTATCGAAGACAGGCTGACCTGGTCGGTACAGTACTACAAGAAGCAAATTGACCAGCACCACTGGTACGGCTTCTGGAACTACGGCGACATAATGCACACCTACGACGCCGATCGCCACGTGTGGCGATACGACGTCGGCGGCTATGCTTGGGATAATTCGGAACTGTCACCAGATTTGTGGTTGTGGTACTCCTTCTTGCGAACTGGCGATGCCGATACTTTCCGCATAGCTGAAGCCATGACCCGTCATAACCGCGACGTCGATATGTATCACCTGGGGCGTTTCAAAGGCCTGGGTACGCGCCACAATGTCCAGCACTGGGGATGCAGTGCCAAACAATTGCGCATCAGTACGGCCGCCTATCGACGCTTCCACTATTTCCTGACCGGTGATGAGCGAACCGGTGATGTGCTCAATGAAGTCATAGAGGCTGACAGGAAACTCGCCGAAGTCAATGCGCACCGAAAACTGCCTAACGAGAAACCGATGCCCGGCGAGGCCAGAATTGGCGTCGGTACCGATTGGGGCTCCGCCGCAGCCAACTGGCTGACGGCCTGGGAACGCACCGGGGACGAGAAGTATCGGCGGTGGCTTGAGGATGCGATGCGGGTTATCGGTGGTCATCCCCAGGGCTTTTTCGCCGGGGGCTTCGGCTTCGATATCGACAGCAAAAAGCTGCTTCCCCCTCCGGATACGGGGCCGGGCCTTTCGCACCTGAGTGCCGTCTTTGGCCTGATTGAAATATGCGCTGAGTTGAATCAGTTGATCGATGTGCCCGAGTTCAAGACGGCCTGGCTGCGTTACGGCAGATACTACAGTGCCAGTGACGAAGAGCAGAAGGCCGCGCTGGGCAGGTCTTTCCAAAACAACAGCCTGACCGTGGCCCACTCGCGCCTGACTGCCTATGTGGCGGTGCAGGAAGGTGACAGGAAGCTGGCACAGCGGGCCTGGAAGGAGTTCACCCGCCAGCGGGAGTTCACACGCCACTGGACAGGCAGAAGTCCCGCCACAGAGGAAATCACCGGGCCGGATGTATTGAATCCCATCGTCGAAGCGCCCTGGGTTTCGACCAATGACACGGCACAATGGGGGTTGGCGGCCATTCAAAATCTCGCACTGATAGCGGGCGAACTCGACGGCTAAAAGCAATGATCGAAGAGAAGTGAACAATATGCCAAAGATCGCGCACGATATATCCTACGATACGGTTCAAGACAGCATTGAAAAACTGATCGAAAACCTCGTCAATATCACCGATGAAAGTGGAGAATTTCTTCTCGAGCTGGAAGATGGCCGGGTGATAGATACTAAAGGCTGGAACGGCTGGGAGTGGACCCACGGGATCGGCCTCTACGGTCTGCTCAAATACTGGGATATCACCGGCAACGAAAAATCGAAGGACATCATCGAAGCCTGGTTCAGGGACCGCTTCGCCGAGGGAACCACCACCAAAAATGTCAACACTGTGGCCCCCTTCCTGACCCTGGCCTACCTGCAGGAGCGCACCGGTGAACGGAGTTACCTGCCCTACCTGGATGTGTGGGCCGAATGGGTTATGCGGGATATGCCGCGCACTGAGGAAAACGGGCTGCAGCATATCGTCTACAACTCGGAGAACTACCAGCAATTGTGGGACGACACGCTGATGATGAGCGTGCTGCCGCTGGCCAAAATCGGCCTTCTGCTGGATCGCCCGCACTATGTCGAAGAAGCCAAGCGGCAATTTATGCTGCATATCAAATACCTGACGGACCGGAAAACCGGTTTGTGGTATCACGGCTGGACCTTCGACGGCCGACACAACTTCGCCGATGCCCTCTGGGCGCGGGGCAACTGCTGGGTCACCATCGCCATACCCGAATTTATAGAACTGCTCGACCTGGAACCGTCCGACGGTCTGAGGCAGTTCCTTATTGAAACACTGGAGTCACAGGTAAAGGCCCTGGTTGATTGCCAGCATGACAGCGGCCTGTGGCACACATTACTCGACGACCGGGACTCCTACCTGGAGGCATCGGCCGCAGCAGGGTTTGCCTACGGCATACTGAAAGCCGTTCGCAAAGGCTACCTGCCGAAGAAATATGAGGAGTCCGGAATCAGGGCCGTAAAAGCCGTACTGGACAATATTGATGAAAGCGGAGAGTTGCAGCAGGTATCTTTTGGAACACCTGTGTTCGATGACCTGCAGGGGTACCGGGATATTCCGTTGACCTCCATGCCCTACGGGCAGTCGATGGCGATTCTGGCTCTGGTTGAGTATATGAACTACTACATCTAATCACCGGGAATCACGTAGGGTGCGCCGTGCGCACCGCAAAGGCTCCAACGGTGCGCACGGCGCACCCTACTGACTACATATAATAAAAACGTAAGTTCGATAGACAATAAAAACACCATACCTAATAGGTGCGATGATGACAAAGCGCGAACTAAAGCCGGTGAACTACGTCGCCTACGGGCTCAATGACGTTCTGGGTGCCGGATCCATGGCCGTGATCAGCGGCTGGATACTGTTTTTCTATACCACCTTCTGTGGTTTGACGACGGTTCAGGCCGCCTCGATCTTTGCGATCGCCCGTATTCTGGACGCCGTCGCCAGCCCCCTGATCGGGCACATATCTGACGGCCTGGGAAAAACCCGTATCGGTAAAAGGTTTGGTCGCAGGCGAGTCTTCTTGCTGTCGTCAATCCCGTTACTACCGAGCTTTGCGTTAATGTGGGTCAGTGGCCAGGAGTATCTCTATTACCTGGCCACCTATGTATTCTTCGAACTGCTGTATGCGTCGGTCATCATTCCCTATGAAACCCTTGCCGCTGAAATGACCGATGATTTCAAAAAGCGGGCAAAGCTTGCGGGCGCGCGCATATTGACCGGCCAGATATCGGCCATATTCGCCGGGATTCTGCCCAGCTGGATCGTCGGAATCGCCGGCGGAAAGGATTCAGCGTCCACCTTCCTGGTTATGGGCACAATTTTCTCGATCGCATTTATGGCGGTTGTTTTTATCGTCTGGGCCTTTACGTGGGAACGCGACCCGAGGGAGCTTCCCGAGGAAGAGCAGTCCGATAGCGGCTGGACCATACTGGGAACCTTGAAAACCCTGTTTCTCAATTTGAGTTCGACCTTGCGTATCCGCGCTTTCCGCCTGCATCTCGGTATGTACCTGGGCGGTTATATAAGCCAGGATATTTTCAACGCGGCCTTCACCTACTTTGTCGTTTTCGCCATTGGTGGCACATTAGTGATCGCGTCCGAAATGATGGCACTAACATACGTTGCCCAACTGGTCGCTGTTGCTATAGCAATTCCAATGGTGGTTCGTTTTGGGCCCGCGCCCAGTTATCGGGTTGCCATTAACTTCTATATTCTGGGGATCCTGGGGCTGCTTTCCCTCTATCTTCTAAGCGACGGCTTCAGTCGCTACTGGCTGATCGGAGCTCTGATTTTCGCCGGCCTCGGCCGGGGCGCACTCAACTACATCCCCTGGAATACCTACAACTACATGGCAGATGTCGATCAAATTGTCACCGCGCGGCGGCGTGAGGGCAGTTTTGCCGGGGTAATGACCTTTATCCGCAAGGCCACGCAGGCGGTCGCGGTGATGTTTGTCGGTATCGTGCTCGAAGCCGGCGGCTTTGTGTCCGGTGCCGAAACGCAAAGCGAGCAAGCGATTACGACTATAGCAGCCACCTTGGTAATCGGGCCCATGTTGGTTCTGCTTCTGGGGTTCTGGGTATCAACCAAATTCAAGATCAGCAAGGACACTCATGCAGTGCTTATGTCGGAGATAGAGCGCTTCAAGCAGGGCGAAAGCACCCCTTCGACCAGCGAGAACCGAGCGATTGTTGAAGATCTGTCCGGTTGGCCCTATGAGAAGCTGTGGGGCAACAACTCTGTGGGAAGGAGCGTTTCCGAGGGCGGGGCACCCGCCGATGGCGCATCCCGCAGCGGTTCCCCGATCTGAACTCAGAACGGACGAATCAGAGGTAACACTGACATATTTCTGGCCAGCGAAGCCAGTGACTACGTGAATGGTCATACCCTCTCCATCGATGGCGGCTGGTTGGACAGATAAATTTCAAAATAGACTGAAATAGAGATGAGAGAAGGCGGGTACCCATGCCAAACCGTTACAAAAATATAATAGCCGCGATATTTACATTGGTTCTTACTCTATTCTCTGTCACCAGAGTCATCGCCGATGATCAACTGCCGAGTATTTATATCGCCGGTGATTCCACTGCCGCCAGCTATGAAAACACCGATCACCAGGGCTGGGCCGGGGTTGTCTCGCAGTATTTTGACGGGAGCAAAGTCAATGTTGTCAACCGGGCGCGCGGCGGTAGAAGCAGCCGCACCTTTATCACGGAGGGCCACTGGCAGAAACTGGTGGATGATCTCGCGGACGGCGACATTGTCTTGATACAGTTTGGCCACAACGACGCCGGCCATATCAACGACAAGAAAAAAGCCCGAGGCAGCCTGCCCGGTGTGGGCGACGACAGTGTCGAAATATTCAACCTGCAAACCGAGAAGGAAGAGACTGTCTATACCTTCGGGCACTATATCCGGCGTATGGTCGCGGATGTTCGCGCGAAAAATGCCGTGCCGATACTTCTTTCGTTGACTGCCAGAAACATTTGGAAGTCGAGCCGTATAGAGCGCGGCTCGGGACAGTATGGCTACTGGAGCTACCAACTTGCCTGGGAACTGGATACCGCATTTATTGATGTGACCAACCCCATGGCCGACCTGCTCGAACAGATGGGCCCGGAAAAGACGGCCGAACTCTACCCCAGGGACCACACCCATTTTGCCACCGAGGGGGCACACCTGCATGCGCAGACCATCGTCGCTGGCCTCAAGGGGCTGCGCCCGGGCTTGGTATCCGCCTGGTTCTCCGAACTGGGCCAGCAGGTTGAACCCCAAGAGTGGGCCTGGCTGAGACTGCCATTCCCCGCCGACGCCAGGAAACCGAGTATATTCCTTGTGGGCGACTCCACCGTGCGCAACGGTGCCGGCGATGGCGCCAACGGGGAATGGGGCTGGGGGGACTATCTGGACGAAAAACTGGACACAAAAAATCATAACATCGTCAATCGCGCCGTCGGCGGACTGAGCAGCCGCACCTTCGTCACCGGCGGCCACTGGCAGCGGGCGCTGAATATGATGAAGGCCGGCGATGTGGTGCTGCTGCAGTTCGGCCATAACGACGCAGCGCCGCTAAACGACGAGACCAGGGCGCGGGGCACCATTCCCGGAGTAGGGGAGGAGTATGAAGACATCGACAATCTACTCACCGGAGAACCGGAAAGGGTGCACAGCTACGGCTGGTATCTGCGTCAGATGATCGGCCAGGCGAAAGCCCGGGGAATCACGACCATCGTCTGCTCGCCGGTGCCGAGAAAAGTATGGCGCGACGGGCTGATCGAGGAAGCCACCGACAGCTATCCCCAGTGGGCCCTGCAGGTCGCCCGCCAGAGCCAAAGCCCCTTTATCGACCTCTACCAACTGGTTTCAGACAAATACAATCGCCTGGGCAGGCGCCAGGTTGAAAAGCTGTTTGCCGATAAGCACACACACACCAGCAGAGCAGGGGCTGAACTGAACGCAGAAGTGGTGGCGCTGCAGCTGAAACCTTTGCTGGCCCTGTAGAGAAGGCCCGGAGTACTCAAAAATGCGTTTCTACAGCCTTTTGTTCCTTGCCATTATTTGCGTACCCGCGTTGGCCCAGAAGAACGTTCGTGACTTCGGCGAATACGTCAACAAGGGTGAACTTCTCTACCACGCAGATATGAGCGAGCCGGCAAGCGTCGACGGCTGGGTAATGGAGGGCCCGGGTGTATTGGAATTTGACAATGGGTGGATGCAGATGTACTCGCCAGACGAGGAGATGCATCATGTATTCTGGTGCCCGGAAGACTTTCCGGACGCATTTGTGGCGGAGTGGGAAGCGCAGAATCTCAATCCGGAGGCGGGGCTGGTTATAGTCTTTCTCGCTGCCAGCGGCGAGGCAGGACAGGACATATTTGATCCCGACCTGCCGCCGAGAAACGGAACCTTTGACCAGTACACAACGGGGAAGATACGCAGCTACCATATCTCCTACTACGCCAATGCCGCGCACAACCCGGACAGGGGCCACGCGAACCTGCGTAAAAACAATACATTTACGCTGCTTCAGGAGGGGGACGATGGCATCCCCACCCGCTCCACGAAAATCCATAAAGTCCGTCTGATAAAGGACAGCGCCCATATTGCTTTGTTTGTCGATGGGAGAAAGATCATTGACCACATCGATGACGGCAGCAATAAGCCCGTCCTGGGATCCGGAAAGATAGGTTTCCGACAGATGAAATGGACCCGCTTTCAATATCGAAACTTCAAAGTGTGGTCGCTCAATACGTATTTAACACAAGACTGAGGAATTCCTATGAAGTGCAGTCGCCGTGATATTTTTCGCCTGGGCGGTTCAGCCGCCGCTCTGGGTCTTGCCGCCCACTCCGGATTGCTGTCCGCCACGACCGCTAAATCCATGCGGCGCTCAGATTACAAGATAAAAAAACTGTATCACGGTGTTGCCTACTACCCGGAGCTTTGGCCGGAAGAGGATATTGATCGCGATATCGTTGAAATGAAGAAGTTGGATATCAACGTTGCCCGTATGGGGGAGTTTGCCTGGTCAACCATGGAGCCGGAGCGCGGCAAAATTTCTCTCGACTTTTTTGAGATGGTTATGGACAAGTTCCATGCTGCCGGTATTGATGTTGTGCTTTGCACGCCGACCGCCACACCTCCCATTTGGCTGACACACAACCACCCTGAACGGTGCCATAAAAATTCCGATGGTGATATTTTAATCCACGGAGCTCGCCAACACGCCAGCTATGAACACCCTGATGTAAAGGAAGCCTGCTTCAAGATCATCAAGGCCATGGCGAAGCAACTGGGCCAACATCCTGCGTTGATCGGCTGGCAATTAGACAACGAGATGAAAGCTCATGTGGCAGAGGATTTCAGTGATGCCGCTATTGCCTCCTGGCGCCGTTGGTTAAGAAAGCGCTTCGGAACCATAGAGCGCCTGAATCAGGCCTGGGGAACGCATATCTGGAGTCAATATTACCAAAGCTTTGAGCAGGTGCCTGCGCCACTGAAAACGCCTTTCCTTCACAACGCATCGTTAAGTACCGCTTATCGTATGTTCAACCGGGAAAGTATTGCGGATTTCATGAAGGACCAAAGTGGAATCATCCGGGAATACTCCAGTGCGCCCATAACGCATAATGACAACCCGGCGTTTAATATTCATCATGAACGCTCCATGGAGGCCCTGGACTTCGCCTCTTATGATGCTTACCCAACCGATGAACAATGGGGCGCCCTGGTATTTCGCTCTGATTTATATCGGGCGGCTATTCCCGGCCGCCCTTTCTGGCTAATGGAAACCAGCGTGTCCCACAACGGCTGGCTGGGCAATCATCAGCCTCCACACCCCGAAGGATTCCTGGCAGCGGAAGCCGTGTTGACATACGCCTTGGGTGGTGAGGCATTCTGTTATTGGTTATGGCGGCAACAGCGCACGGGCGCCGAACTCCCCCACAGCGCGGTAATGAGCGCCTGGTTTAAGCCGAGTATTGGCTATAAGGAAGTGAAGAAACTCAACGCGTCGAGGAAGCAACTGGAATCTTTACTGGTCGAGAGTACCGTTGCCCCGGCCGAAGTCGCTATTACTTATTCTGATCACGCCAGGGCCATGATTGAAACCGAAGCCCTGGACAGACGCGAGGGTTTTCCCACGCGCTATCGCGGTGTTATCGAAATGTGGCATGCCACCGTGCGTGATTTGGGTTTCCATCGCGATGTACGCTTCGAAAATGCCGCACTTGATAACCTGAAACTGTTGATCACCCCGGCGATGCCGTATGTTAGCGAAGCCTTTATTTCCCGGGTGTTGAGGTTTGTCAAGGCAGGGGGTGTTTGGATCGCTGGCCCTGTCACTGGTATCCGCTCAGTCGAGCACACGGTACCAACCACTGCCGGTCTGGGTTTGCTTGACGAGCTGGCCGGAATCAACACTGAATTTGTGGTGCCGTTAACCAATACGGATTCCACAGGTAGTGCATTGGGCATCACCGCGCCGCTGAGTGGCTGGTGTTCTGCGATGAAGGTAAAAAGCGGAGTAAGGTCGATAGGCACGATTGAGACGGGAGTTGCCAAGGGGCATGCGTTTATCACGGAGCGTAAGATCGGACAAGGCCGTGTAGTTATTCTCGGGGCTCAGCCCCATGGAGAGCAAGGTCAAACACTCATTAACAACCTGATCAACCATTACGCGGGTCTGGCTGGAGTAAAGGAACGTTACGATGCCGCTCCTGGTGTGGTGGTAAGTCCGCGGATTAATAAGAAGGGTGATAAGTTTTGGATCGCCATCAATATGAGTGACCAGGAGGGTACCTTAAGATTGCCGAATGGAGTGGCCGATGCTGTTTCGTCAAAACCCATAAGGTCTAGCGGGATAACGTTACAACGTTACCAGTGGAGGGCTATTCAACTGAACAAAACCCTTGGCTAGCTATAAATTTGGAAGGTACATCATCCCCTTGGTGACGAGTTTGAAACAGAAGATAACAATGTTATACCGGAGCAAGTCCAAACGACACATAGTATGTGCCCTGATGCTGGGAGTGCAGGCCATGAATATTGTACCTGCGTTGGCAGACTCGCGCCCGGCGGTGGCGCAGCACACCTATGAGTACAACTTTGAAGAGCGGCCAGATCTATTACAGCAAAAATACAATAATGAAACAGGTTTAGGCACGGATAATTTCCGTAACAGTGGAGAAAATGCCTTTTCGGTCAAGGTCCCCGAGGGAGACTATGAAGTCCGGGTAAAGGTAACAGGCTTACAGGATGGCACCCGGTACCTGATTTTTAGTGAAGACAGGCGGGTGATGAGTAACATCTTGGAAATCGGGCGGGGCGAAAGCCAAACCCTGGCTTTTCTGGTTAATGTCAGAAATCCACAATTGGCAACCGCAGAACAGGATACAGCGGCGGGTCCACGGGTGGGTCTGAGAGGCGATGAAGACATCTCCCGTAACTGGGACGACAAACTCACCATAGCATTGTCCAACAATGGTGTTCAGTTTAGTCAACTTCGAATCGAGCCGGTCAGGAAACCTAAGGTTCTGCTGGCCGGAGATTCCACCGTAGCGGATCAGGCATCTCAAGATTATGCCAGTTGGGGGCAATTCGTCCCTGGGCTGATCCGAAATCGCGTGGTTGTAAATCACGCGCGCAGTGGCGAAACTCTGAAATCGTTTTTATTCTCTCTGCGTTGGGATAAATTGCTCAGTCAGACCCAGGCCGGAGATATCGTACTGATTCAGTTTGCTCATAACGATGAAAAAAAACAGTGGCCGCGTACTTTCGCGGCAGCGGATGGTGCATTTCCTGAGTATTTACGTGCCTTTGTTGCCGATGTTCGGCAAAAAGAGGCCATACCTGTACTGGTAACACCTGTCGCCAGACGTATTTACAATGAACGGGGAGAACTTCTGAACACCCACCAGGGTTATGATGAAGCAGTACGAGAGGTTGCCAGAGCAACAGGGGTCCCGGTTATCGACCTGACCGCGCAAACCACCAGTTTTTATCAACGACTGGGTCAGAAGGAAGCCAAACGAGCCTTTGCAGCAGACGGCAAAGACAGAACCCACCATAATTATTACGGTGCCTGGATGATTGCCAATATGGTGGTGAACAATCTGCAGGCGTTGTACCCGGAACTGATACAGTCTGAGAACACGGTATTGGACTCAACCAATCCAACAAGGCCGGGTGAACTTGTCATTACATCAGATTTGTGGCCGGACATGCGACCGGCGGCGGTTGAGATTTCAGGATCGTGACGAATGTAACCTAAGGCCCGTCATGCACGGATTCGTTACTCATGCGCCCGATGCCCGGCAGAGAGGACCGGCCGCCGTGTACTTTAAGTCCCAACTGCCGTGAGCTGATTATAAGGAGATGACCACTTATTGGTCACAAGAACATCGGGCAATTATCGTCATAATCGCTCATAAATGTGACTGATTTATAAAAATTATGATTGAATATGATTGACAATGTAATTTCGTGCTTCTAATATCATCTCTCCATAATATAAAAAAGATAATCGGAGATAATGAGATGACAATAATTAACCAATCCGATGTGCTTGAAACCTCCACCGCAAAACTTCCTTTCACCGCCACACCTTTATCCAAGCGTATACGGGCACTGGTTCTCACCGGGATTTCTCTGAGTTTCCTGGTCGGCCCTGTGGCGTTTGCTCAGGGTGATTCTCAAGAAGAGTCTAAAGAGGAGCTCAAAAAAGAAGCCAAAGGTGCTTCAGCGGAAAAAGTGGTTTCCACGTCCAAGAAAGAGGTTCCCCCTGAATCGATGGAAGAAGTCGTGGTGTCGGGCCACCGCTTCAGCCAGCGCAGCGCTATTGATCGGAAAAAAAATGCCGGCACCATGAGTGATTCGCTCGTTGCGGAAGATATCGGTGAATTTCCCGATAAAAACGTCGCCGAGGCCTTGCAGCGAATAACCGGCGTACAGCTGGCCCGCGATTTCGGCGAGGGGGCCCAGGTCAGTATCCGAGGTGTGGACCCCGACCTGTCTCGGGTTGAAGTCAATGGCGTGTCGCAGATGGGGATGGGCGGCAGCCGCGCGGTGGACTTCCGCGATATGGCCTCAGAGCTGGTCAAGTCTCTCGATGTTATCAAGGGGTCCGAGGCGCGCTTTACGGAAGGCGGTTTGGGGGGCATTGTCAAAATCAATACGCGCAAGCCGAATGAATTCGACAGCAACTTCCTGTCCGTATCCGGCGAGCAGCAGTACAACGACCTAAGCGATGCATCGGACCCCAGGATCAATGTGACCGGCGTGTGGAAGTTCAATGAGGATTTCGGTGCATTGATGAACGTCACTGCTTCTGAAAGCACCGCCATGATCCACGCGCTGCGCAACACCGAGTGGCACCGCATCGCGGACTACGACAACTCCCCGGAAAAGACCGTTGTCGATGAAGAATACGCATCGGCAACCAATGTGGCCGACTGCGGTGGTGAGCAGGCGTGCGAAATGCAGTGGTGGGATTATGCTCCCCGGCTGCCAAGGGTGGGTATCTGGTGGCGCGATGAGGAGCGCCTGAGCGCGAACACGACCTTCCAGTACAACTTCAGCGACACTTTTAGTGCGCATGCCGGGTTTACCTACAACGAGCGCGACAAGGAAGCCACGGATCTTAACCTGGACGTGGGTGTACATGCCGCGAACCGTATCGACTCCGATTCCGTGCAGGTGGACGAAAACCACAACGTGACCTACCTGGAGTCCCATCAGGCAGGTGTGGGCAATAGAACCTTGAACTTTGCCTGGTACCAGGAGACCAGCATTATAGATACCGGGTTTGAGTTCAACAGCGGCCCCTGGGAGGTCACCGGCCTGGCCGCCTATTCGGCCTCGAAACAGGATATCGACTCGCGCGATACCAGTATTTCCGCCAATGGCATCAATGGTATTCAGGTTGCTCTGGATGGCCGAGGTGCCCCGTCATGGGATTACGACACCGGCTACTTTTACAACGCGGATGATCCAGAGGATACTTCACGTGCCTTCGACGTCAACAGTCCGGCCAGCTACACGGGCGCCCGCTTTAAATACAATCCCTTTGCCGATGAGTCCTCCGAGTCCAACGTAAAGTTGGATGTTGCCTACAACTTTGAGGATGGCTTTATCAACAGCCTTCGCACTGGCCTCCAGGCAACGTCCAATTCCACGGAAACCGAGAGCTACCGGTACGAAATCCACCGTAACGTAGGGGAGGAATACAATGGCCAGGTGTGGACGATGGAGGACCAGGTCGCCCTTCTTTCCGGCAACTTCTTCGAATCTCCACAAATGTTTGAAGGTTACGACCTGGGGGTGAGTACTATCGGCAGCTATCAGGCAGTTGATACCGACGGTTTGATTGCGGCCCTGAGGCAGGTCAGTGCGGACAATACCACCCGCGAAGATCTGGAAATACAAAGCGGTAACTACGATATCACCGTGGAAACCGAGGCGGTTTATCTGCAGACGGATTTTGCAACCGAAATTGGCGGCCTGCCCTTCTGGGGAAACCTTGGCGTTCGCTATGTTGTGACTAATACGGAGACCAACGGTGACTTGGTAGAACATGTTTTTCATGACAAGCTGGATGAGGAAGGCAATATTCTGCGAGATCCTGAAACCGGCGCGGTCGTGGGGGTAGATATTGAATGGAATGTATACGATGACAGGAAAACGGTCTCCAGGGAGTACAGCGACACGTTGCCCAGCATCAATATGAATCTGGAGCTGATTCCGGAACAGCTGGTGTTGTATATGGGGGCCGCCAAAGTAATGAGCAGACCGCGAAACAGCGATCTCAATGTTAATGCAACGTGTTATCAGATGGATGACAGCCTGTGGGCGGAACAGGTTGGCTGGGAAAGCTTCTGCCGTGGCGGCAACCCGGCACTGAATCCGTATCGGGCCAATCAGGGGGATATCGCCCTGAGCTGGTATCCGAACGAGGACTCGATCGTCTCCGCAGCCTACTTTGCCAAGAATATGGAGAGCTGGATATTGGGCCGGGAAGAGCGCCTTGATGTGGACTTCCTGGGCGACGGTCGTCTCTGGGACGTCACCCAGCCGATCAACGGCGAAGGTGTAAAAACCCGGGGGGTTGAGCTGCAGGCCTCAACGTTCTTCACCATGCTGCCATATCCCTTCAACGGTCTGGGCGGCAGCGTCAACTACACCCATATGACCGCCGACAACGTCGGTCTGTTTAATGAGTTGACCGGTAAAGAGTTGCCCATGCCCTCCCAATCCAAGAACAGCTATAACGTGACAGCCTTCTGGGAGGGCAATGGATTCAGCGCGCGCCTGGCCTACAACTATCGGGATGAATATCTGGCCCGTCCAGCCGACCGCTCTGGCAACCCGGTATTTGTCGAGGATGCAGGCTACCTCGACGCCAAGATGTCTTACACTCTGCCGAACAGTAACCTCAGATTCTTCTTCGACGCGAGAAATCTGCTGGAAGAGGCCAAGGTGGCGACTGCCGGAGAGCACCGCCTGTCTGACCTGAGCTATTCCGGTCGTCAGTTTTCGCTCGGTGTTTCCTACAAGATGTAACTGCTGATCTGCCGGCCGGTGGCCTGACACCGGCCGGCGTATTCTGGCATTTTTCAAGTTAACTTTTCCATTCCGTTCCCTGATTTTTTTTGGAACTCCTCGGAACATATCGGGTTTATTGCTATGGAAAAAATCGCATTTGTTATGCAGCTGAAAGCTGGCTGCGAAGCTGAGTATGAAAAACGGCACGATGATATATGGCCGGAACTGGTTGAAGAGCTGAAGGTGGCCGGTATCGAGGACTATTCCATATACCTTCATCCGGAGACTCTGCAGTTGTTCGCCGTGCTTAAGCGCAGGGAAAACCACACTATGGATGAGCTGCCGCAAAAAGCGATTATGCAAAAGTGGTGGAGCCATATGGCCGATCTCATGGAGACCGAACCGGACAATAGCCCGAAGATAATTCAACTACAGCGGGTCTTTCATTTGGACTAGCAGATTGCCAAAAAATTACCTGGATGCCCTCAAAGCTATAGAGCCGGGTTGGTAAAGTCGCGGTTTCCGGGCAGCGCTTCCAGGCCTGCTTTTTCGAAAACTGCCAGGAGCAGGTGCTGGCGGATTTTGTGCGCGGCGTGCTGGATTCCTGATCTCAACGCAGGCGCACCCAACCCTCCTGCAGTTCCGGAGGAAATGCAACTTAAGGTGAGAGAAAATAATGAATAGAAAAACGTCAAGCGAAATGTCTTCCTCTCGGGGCAAAACCCGTTGGCAGCCTCTGCTGCCGGCACTCCTGCTGTTGTTCTCCGGTCTCGCCCGGGCGGACTTCGGCCTGAGCGAAAGCGCTGATTTCTATACGGTGGATACCGGCGCCGGCCTGGTCTTCAAAGTTCGCAGGCATGACCCCGGGGTTAACACCTGGTCCCCTGGTGATATCTCCTCGCTGGTATACGAGGGCGTCGAATACCAGAACTGGGTGCGCGGCTCCCAGATCAACTCGGGCTTCGACTGGCTCTATCGCGGAGTCTCCGCAGTCGATGTGAGCGCTGAAACCGTCGGCGACGACACTATCAAGGTCACCGTCGAGGCCGGTGACCTCACCCACTACTATATGGCCCGCCGCGGCTACCCGCATATTTATATGGCAACCCATTTCACCTCGGAGCCGAATATCCACGGCCTGGTGCGCTATATCATGCGCCTGAGTTCGGCGCTGCTGCCGAATGGCCCTGAGCCCTCTGATCTGCGCGGTACGGTTTCCACGGTGGAGGCTCGGGATATCTTTGCTCTGCCCAATGGCGAAACCCGCTCCAAGCACTACTCCAACCACCGCCTGAAAGACTGGATCCATATAGGCGCCACCGGAAGCGGTGTCGGCATGTGGATTATTCGCGACGATCATGAGGGCGGTTCCGGCGGTCCCTTTTACCGCAGTCTGCTCAACCAGACCACGAACAACGATCAGGAGTTGACCTATATCGTCAATTACGGCCAGGCCCAGACCGAGGCTTTCAGGCCCGGTATCCTGAACAGCTATACCTTCGTGGTGACCGGGGGCGAGGCGCCCAGCGGCCGGCCCAAAACCCAGTGGTTTGCCGACATGGGGCTGAAGGGGTACGCCCCGCGCTCCGAGCGTGGCCGGATTGCCGGGGTCGGAATCGAAGGTATGAATCCGGACTACGAATATACGGTTGGCTTTGCCAATGCCTCCGCGCAGTACTGGGCCGATGTCAATCCCCTAAATGGCGGCCACTACAGCCGGAAAGACATGCGCCCGGGCACCTATACCATGACCATCTACAAGAACGAGCTGGAGGTGGGTATCCAGGAGGTGACGGTAACCGCAGGCGAAACCAATGTTCTCCCATCCATTTCCATCGAGGCCGACCCCAGCGAGGCACCCGCAATCTGGCGTATTGGAGACTGGGACGGCACACCGCTGGAATTTCTCAACGGCGACAAGCTGACGAAAATGCACCCCTCCGATGTGCGTATTGAGACCTGGGATCCCTCCGACTATATCGTCGGGGAAAGCGTCGCCGCCGATTTCCCCGCGTATATGTGGAAGGACATCAACAACGACCATATTGTCCGGTTCAAACTGGATAGCGAACAGATTGCTGCCGGCCACACTCTGCGCATAGGGTTGACCTGCGCCTTTGCCGGCGGCAGGCCCAATATCAAAGTCAACGACTGGACCTCCGCCTTCCAGTGGCCTTCGAGCCAACCCAGGTCCCGCTCGCTGACGACTGGCTCCTACCGCTGCAACAATACGATCTACTCCTTCGACATTCCCGCCTCCGCCTTTAAGCCGGACCCGGATGAGTGGAATACACTGACGATCACGGCGATCAGTGGCTCCGGCGCCTCGGGGTTCCTGTCCGCCGGCTACAGTGTCGACAGTCTCGATCTACTTGAATGACAAAAAGCCCCCGCCTCAAGCCGAGACGGGGGCTTTTTTATGAGGCACATCCCTGTGCCTCACCCGCTTCGCGGGCAGCCTCCAGCTGTGCAAAATTGTTCCAGACAACTTTGTTGTTTGGCCTGCGAAGCGGGCAAACCCACCCCTCCACGGTAAGGAGAAAAATAATGAATAAATACTCTGTACCCGAAGTGTCTTTTCCCTCTCAGGGTAAAACCCGTTGGCAGCTACTGCTCTCGATGCTGCTGTTGTTCTCCGGTCTCGCCCGGGCGGACTTTGGTCTGAGTTCAAGCACCGATTTCTATACGGTCGATACCGGTGCCGGCCTGGTCTTCAAGGTGCGCCGGACGGACAACGGCGTCAGCACCCAGTCTGCCGGCGATATCGCTTCGTTGGTATATGCGGGCGCGGAATACCAGAACCAGTCGCGCGGTTCCCAGGTCAACTCGGGCTTCGACTGGCTCTATTCCGGTGTCTCCGCAGTTGCGGTGAGCGCTGACACCGTCGGCAGCGACACTATCAAGATCACTGTCGAGGCCGGTGATCTCACCCACTACTATATGGCCCGCCGCGACCAGCCGCATATCTATATGGCAACCCATTTCACCTCGCAGCCAGACGTCCACGGTCAGGTGCGCTATATCATGCGCCTGAGTTCCGCCCTGCTGCCGAATGGCCCCGAGCCTTCCGACATTAGCGACACGGTTTCAACGGTGGAGTCGGGCGATATTTTTGCCCTGGCCAACGGCGAGACCCGCTCCAAGCACTACTCCAACCAGCGTCTCAAGGACTGGAGCTATATAGGCGCAACCGGAAACAACGTCGGCATGTGGATCTTTCGCGACGACCATGAGGGCGGTTCAGGCGGGCCCTTTTACCGCAGCCTCCTCAACCAGACCACGAGCACCAATCAGGAGCTGACCTATATCGTCAATTACGGCCAGGCCCAGACCGAGGATTTCAGGCCAGGCATCCTGAACAGTTACACCTTCGTGGTGACCGGAGGGGAAGCACCCGGCAGCCGGCCCGATACCGATTGGTTTGCCGATATGGGGCTGCGGGGATACGCCGCGTCCTCGGAGCGTGGTCGGGTGGCTGGGGTCGGTATCCAGGGTATGGATCCGGACTACGACTACACGGTGGGTTTCGCCAACGCTACGGCGCAGTACTGGGCCGACGCCGATCCACAAAATGGTGGCTACTACAGCAGGGGCGGCATGCGCCCGGGTACCTACACCATGACCGTCTATAAGAATGAACTGGAGGTGGACGTCCGGGAGGTAACGGTAGCCGCCGGCGGGACGACGATTCTGAATTCCTTTGGCGTGGTGGCCGACCCCAGCGAGACGCCCGCAATCTGGCGTATCGGAGATTGGGACGGCACACCGCGGGAATTTCTCAACGGCGACAAGCTGACCAGGATGCACCCTTCCGATGTGCGGATCGATACCTGGGACCCATCCAATTACATCGTGGGGGTAAGCGCCGCCGCCGGCTTCCCCGCGTATATGTGGAAGGACATCAACAACGATCATATCGTCTACTTCAAGTTGAACAGCGATCAGATCGCCACCGATCACACCCTGCGCATAGGGCTGACCTGCGCCTATGCCGGCGGCCGGCCCAATATTTCGGTCAACGGCTGGACCTCCGCCTTCCAGCCGCCATCGAGTCAACCCAGGACCCGCTCGCTGACGACCGGCAGTTACCGCTGCAACAATACGATCTATTCCTTCGACATTCCCGCCTCCGCCTGGAAGCAGAACCCGGGCGAATGGAATGCATTGACGATCACCGTGATCAGCGGCTCCGGGGCCTCGGGCTTCCTGTCCGCCGGCTACAGTGTCGACAGTCTTGATCTGCTCGAATGATGATCCCAGAAACCGCAGTTGAGCCCTCTCTGCCTTCCAGGAGACGGCATGTCGGTAGAAACGAGAGGTGAATTGAAGAAAGTGTCCTAGGGTGCCTCTGAACAAGTCCATTTCGTCGCTCCGGCGAAGGCCGGAGCCCAGAGAAATCAACCGGTTCTGAATTCCGGTCTTCGCCGGAATGACGATATTCAGAGGTTCCCTAGGTTGACGCAATAGCTATGTTGATAAAAGCCGAGGGTTTAACCCATGCGAACCATACGAATTTCGATGAATTTATTATTGATATTTTGTCTGTTCTTTAGCTTAAGTGTAATTATCCATGAACAAGCATACGCCTCATCAGGTTTTCGGCAGATGGAATATCTTGACAGAGGGCTGGTGGCCGTAAAGGTCGATACTGGTGTCTTTGTCAGCTGGCGCTTGCTGGGAACCGAGCCGGAGGATATCACATTCGATCTTTATCGCGATGGGACAAAGGTGAATTCATTACCCATCACATCAAGTACCAACTACCTTGATCCGAATGGTACGATCCAATCAAGGTATCATGTTCGTGCCGTTTTTTTGGGTAAGGAGCAAATTCAATCCAAGGCGGTTGGCGTTTGGGAAGCAAACTATCTTGATGTTCCTCTGAATCAACCCCCCGCCGGAGCCAACTCCACCTTGGAGCCTTATATCTACAATGCCAACGATGCAAGTATCGGAGATCTGGATGGAGATGGGGAATACGAAATTGTTTTGAAATGGGATCCATCCAATTCGCATGATAATGCACCTTCGCCCACAGGCAGTACAGGTGAAGTATTTATTGATGCTTACGAGTTGGACGGCACGCAGATGTGGAGGATCAGTCTTGGTAAAAACATCCGAGCTGGAGCTCACTATACCCAATTCATGGTCTATGATTTGGACGGCGATGGGAAATCGGAGATTGCCTTTAGAACGGCAGACGGCACAGTCGATGGAGCGGGAAAGGTTATTGGGGACCCCGATGCGGATTATCGTGATTCCGAGGGAATGATTCTGCAAGGATCTGAATTTCTAACCGTCTTTGAAGGAGAAACGGGAAAAGCGCTTGTGACAACTGAATTTTCACCGCCGAGAGGTAACGTATGCGACTGGGGAGATTGCTACGGAAACCGGGTCGATCGCTTTCTTGCGGCGATCGCATACTTGGACGGGGAGAGACCAAGCTTGATTATGACCCGAGGTTATTATGCCAAAACGATGCTGTCGGCATATAATTATAGAGATGGTCAATTAACCAAATTATGGACCTTTAATAGTGAAGACCCCGGCAACGAGGGTTACGGAGGTCAGGGAAACCATAACATCAGTATTGCGGATGTTGATGGCGATGGGAAAGATGAAATTACTTTCGGAGCCATGGCCATCGATGATGATGGAGCAGGGCTGTATACGACGGGTTTAGGGCATGGGGATGCCATGCATTTAGGTGATTTGGATCCTGACAGACCTGGACTGGAAGTATTCGATGTTCATGAGCATGCCGACTCTCCATATGGCGCTGAATTTCGTGATGCGAGAACGGGGGAAATTATCTGGGGTGTCTATACTGGAAAAGATACAGGTAGAGGCATGTCAGCCGATATCGATCCGAGGTATAGGGGAGAAGAGGTTTGGTCCAGCACAGGAGTCGGATTATGGACCAACAAAGGAACGAAAATCAGCAGCACGATACCTTCATCCATAAATTTTGGTATCTGGTGGGACGCTGATTTACTCCGCGAACTTGCAAATCATAACCTGATCACAAACGGTTTCGGAACAATCGATAAATGGGATTACAAAAATGAATCTACAGTCAATTTGCTCACAGCCATAGGGACCTCCTCAAACAATACGACAAAAGGGACTCCAAATTTACAAGCGGATCTATTGGGCGACTGGAGAGAGGAGATTGTTTGGAGGACAGCAGATAATTCCGCATTACGAATTTTCACGTCAACAGACGTAACCGAGCATCGTATACACACCTTAATGCACGATCCGGTATACCGGCTGGGCATTGCATGGCAGAATGTGTCCTATAATCAACCGCCGCATCCGAGCTTTTATCTGGGTGTAGGAATGGATACTCCACCGAGACCGGATATTTATACGTACAACAATTCCACAAAGGCGTATACCCCGGCCATTTACAAATTTGATTTCGGTAATGGCTCTGTAGAATCGGGTTATAGTGGTGTTAGCGCATCCGACCCATATTCTCCGTTTGTAGGTTATGGGTTCCAATCGCCTGAATTTATGAAAGATGTAGCAGCGTCCGGCACCGGTGCAGCGAGTGATGCTGTTGAGTTTTTGAAATCTTCCACCGATAGCGGCCGAAATACGTTCAATGTCGATTTGAAAAATGGACTCTACCATGTCGCAGTTACGCTAGGAGATACAGTTCGGTCCTGTGTTTCAGCCGAAGGTGTCTATCAAATCATGAATATGACTGGCAACGGGGTATCCGATTCCTTCCTCATTCCAGTGAATGACGGACAGCTGAATATCAACATTAATACAGCTCCGAACGAAGCGGAATTAACGTTATCCGCTCTCAAAATAACAAAAATTTCGAATAAACCTGCTATGCCTGCAACGATCTGGATCGGCGGAGACTCGACCGTTGCGAACTATTATCCGAAAGACAGTGATGAATTAGTCGGATGGGGCCAAGTCATGCCGCAATTCGTGGATCCGGATACCTTTATTGTTAGAAATATGGCAACCGCCGGCCAGGTGGCAAAGGGCTTCCTGGAAGACGGTCAGCTGGATGCTATCTTGGAGTACATTAAACCCGGCGACTATTTCCTGTTCGAAATGGGTATCAACGATACAAAGAGGTATTCGGAAGAAGAGTTTGTGATCTATATGAGAGCTGTCATTGAGGCGGTTAAGGCGAAGGGAGCCCAAATTGTTTTAGTGGCACCACAGGGGCGCTCCATCAGTTGGAAGACGGAGGGAGTCGATTTGGTGCACTACGCTGAAGAAGATCACTATAGGCACGCAACGATTGCATTGGCAAATGAGCAGGGCGTGGACCTTGTCGACCTTAACGTTCTTAGTTCAGCCTACTTTACTGAGGTAGGGCCGGTAGAGACCGCCACCTATTACAAGACGGGGGATTGGCTGCACTTTAACCGTAAAGGCGCCATGCTGCTCGCGGATATTGTGGTACAAGATATGAAGAGACAGGGCATGAAAGGATTTGTAGAATAAAAAGCAAATTCGGCTGCCACCAGCTGAACTAATCACCTGTTAAGCTTAGTGTTCCCCATAAGGTAGACAGTGGAATGAATTTCTGTATATTTTGTGGGGGCATTTTCAGCATGAATTGTGGAAGGACAGACGACCATGTCGTTTACTTCAATCTGAGCAGCGATCACACACCTTGCGCATAGGGCTGACCTGCGCCTTTGCCGGCGACCGGCCCCATATTACCCAACGACTGGGGCCCTGAATTATTCCAGCCGCCATCGAACCAGCCCAGGACCCGCTAACTGACGACCGGCAGCTAGCGCTGCAACAATACGATCTTTTCCTTCGACATTCCCGCCTCCGCCTGGAAGCAGAACTCGGGGGATTGGAATGCACTTACTACCGGGTCGGAAGGAAAGGATACCCCTCACTGTGTGGTTTCAGGCCACCTACCTCATCACCCAAGCCCGCCACTTGGAGATCTCCTGCAACGCCGTCTAGCGTATGAAACAGATATGCAGGTGATGCTGAACGAGACCAGCAGTGTAAGGCTATCTGGCTTCATCGAGCTGGACGAGGCTGCGCTGACCTATGTTTTAGTCCTAACTGATACGAAATGGTTATAAAAGCAATGCTGTTTATTGCTTGTAAGAATAGAGAGCTGGAGTGCTCAGATTCGATCATATTGTGACTGATCTGATTAATAAAATGACTGGATATGATTGACAATGGGTGGGTATGCTCCTAGTATTTTCTCTCCGTAATATAAATAAGATAATCGGGGTTGGTGAGATGACAATTAATCGCACTGGGGTAGGAGCCTCCACAGAAAAGCTTCCTTTCATTTTCACACCTTTATCCAAACGCATACGCATCCTGGCTCTTACCGGAATCTCTTTGAGCCTTCTGGCGGCTCCCGTGGCGTTCGCCCAGGAGGAGCCCGAGGAGGAACTCGAGAGACAGGCCGACAGCGCGGCAGTGGAAGAAGCCGCAATGGAAGAAGTCGTGGTGTCAGGCCATCGCTTCAGTCAGCGCAGCGCCATTGCGCGAAAGAAATCTGCCGGCACTATGAGCGACTCGCTGGTTGCGGAAGATATCGGTGAATTTCCCGATAAAAACGTCGGCGAGGCACTGCAGAGAATAGCTGGCATACAGTTGGCCCGGGATTTCGGTGAGGGCGCACAGGTCAGCATCCGGGGTGTAGATCCGGACTTGTCGCGGGTGGAAGTCAATGGCGTATCGGTGATGGGTATGGGAGGTAGCCGCGCGGTCGACTTCCGTGATATGGCTTCCGAGCTGGTCAAATCTCTCGATGTGATCAAGGGATCCGAGGCGCGCCATACGGAAGGGGGTATTGGCGGTACTATTAAAATCAACACGCGCAAACCCAATGAATTTGAAAGCAACTTTCTGTCTGTATCCGGTGAACAGCAGTACAACGACTTAAGCGATGCTTCGGACCCCAGGGTCAATTTGACCGGCGTAATGAAATTCAGTGAGGATTTTGCTGCACTGGTCAATGTAACCAGCTCTGAAAAGACCACTATGATCCACGCGCTGCGCAACACCGAATGGCACCGCGTAGCCGATTATGATAACTCCCCTGAAAAGACTGTTGTCGATGAGAACTACGCATCAATCACTGACATAGAAAACTGCGGCGGGCAGGCGGAATGTGAAATGCAGTGGTGGGATTATTCCCCCAGGTTGCCGAGATATGGAATATGGTCGCGCGATGAAAAGCGCCTCAGTGCAAATACCACCTTTCAGTACAATATCAGTGATGAACTCTCCGTCCACGCCGGCTACACCTACAACAAGCGTGACAAGGAGGCGACGGATCTCAACCTGCATTTGGAAACCCACTCTGCCGCACGGGTAAATGCGGATTCCGTGCGAGTGGACGAAAATCACAATGTGACTTACTTTGAGTCCCAGCTTGCCTCTGTGACCAACCGAACGCTCAATTTTGCCTGGGATCAGGAGACCAGTATCTTCGATACCGGCTTTGAATTCAGTCGCGGAGCCTGGGATATCAGTGGCCTGGCCGCCTATTCTACCTCTGAGCAGGAGATAGATTCCCGCGATACCCACATTACCGCCGATGGTATCGCCGGTGTTCAAGTTGCGCTCGACAATCGAGGTGCGCCGGAATGGGATTTCAATACCGGCTATTTTTACAATGCGGAAGATCCCACGAACACCTCGGACGTCTTCGATGTCAACAGCCCGGCCAGCTACCGCTCCAGGTCTCGCTTCAAGTATGCGCCCCATATGGATGAAGTATCTGAGTCCAACGTTAAATTGGATGTTACGTACAACTTCGATACAGCCTTTGTAAAAAGGCTTCGCAGCGGTATTCAGGCGACTTCCAATTCGACAGAAAATGCCGACTATCAACACAACATCATTCGCGATGTTGGTAGTACTTATAACGGTGTTGAATGGACAATGGACGATCAGATCGCCCTTATCAGCGGAAATACCTATAGATCTCCTAGGCTGTTTTCCGGTTATGACCTGGGCGTGAACACTATCGGAAGCTACCAGGCGGTTGATACCGACGACTTTATTGCGGCCATTCGGGAAGTCAGCGCAGACAATACCACTCGTGAAGACCTGGATGTGCGCACCGGTAATTACGATATCAGCGTGGATACCCAGGCTGTATATCTGCAATCGGATTTTGAGACGGAATTCGGCGGCATGCCATTCTGGGGCAATATCGGTGCGCGCTATGTTGTTACAAAGACCGACACTAATGGTGATGTCCGGGAGCGGATCATTGTCGATCAAGTGGACGAAGATGGCAACATACTCGTCGATCCGGTTACCGGCCAAGATCTTCCGGGAGTTGAAGATCCGGACCATCCGGATGCCTTTGTCGGCAGAAAAACCGTCAGCAGGGAGTACAGCGACTTCCTGCCGAGCATCAATATGAATCTGGAGCTCGTTCCCGGTGAATTGGTGTTGTATTTTGGTATGGCCAAGGTTATGGCGAGGCCGAGAACAGGTGACTTGAACGTTAATGCAACCTGTACGATTTACACCACCCGCCGCTCGCAAGTCGATCAGGAACCAAATGTCTGTTCAGGCGGCAATCCGGCACTTAACCCGTATCGCGCCAAACAGATGGATATTGCCCTGAACTGGTATCCGAACGATGACTCGATCGTCTCTGCCGCCTACTTTACCAAGGAGATTACCAGTTGGATCCTCGATCGAGAAACACGCGAAAACGTCGACTTCTTCAACGATGGCCGTCTCTGGGATGTCAGGCAGAAGATCAATGGCAGCGGCGTAACCACCAAGGGTGTCGAGCTGCAGGCGTCGACGGTTTTCTCCATGTTGCCATACCCCTTCAGCGGTCTGGGCGGAAGTATCAACTACACGCATATGACCGCTGAAGACGTTGGCCTGTTCAACCAGTTGACCGGTGAGGAGCTGCCTTTCCCATCCCAGTCCGAAGACAGCTATAACGTGACGACGTTTTGGGAAGGGGAGGCGGTGAGTTTCCGCCTGGCCTATAACTATCGCGATGAGTATCTGGCCGCCCCCTCTGACCGATCTGGCAACCCGGTATTCGTTGAGGATGCGGGCTACCTGGATGCCAAAATGTCTTATGCCCTGCCGAATACCAACCTTAAGTTCTTTATCGACGGAAGAAATCTGCTGAAGGAGGCTAAGGTGGCAACGGCCGGCGAGCACCGCCTGTCCGACCTGCAGTATTCTGGCCGAGAGTTCGCGCTAGGATTTTCCTATAAGATGTAACGACCCGATACCGGCAGGGATCTTGCCGGCCGAAGTATCACCGGCCGGCTTTATCGACTCCAATTGCATTTGTAATGCAGCTAAAAGCAGGCTGCGAAGTGGAATACAAGAATCGGCACGACGATATATGGCATGAATTGGAAGAAAGGGATGCCCATTTCGGCATATATATCCCTGCACGCTCGCAATCGGCATCTCTGTCTCTCACCGTCCCGGGAGATGGGTAATTTTTCCTTCCGCCTTACTTAGTAAATAGAGAGAGAACATGAAGTGCTGGCTTATTCTATTCATCGTCTGGTTGCCTTCCGCGTTCGCGGTAGAGCTGATTCAGAATACGGAATCCCGGGATTACCAGAGCCTGAATGGCGAGTGGGACGTGATTGTCGATGCGTTTGATGTGGGGGATAAAAGAAAGTTCTTCACAAACACTATCCCGAGCAGTCCTTCACAGTTGGTTGAATATAATTTTTCCAGCAGTTTGAAGCTGCAGGTTCCGGGAGACTGGAACACTCAGAATAAAGAGCTGTTCAGATATGAAGGATCTGTCTGGTATCACCGGAAATTTACTGTAGATAAGCGTAAGAACAAGAATTACGTACTTTACTTTGGGGCGGTTAACTATATTGCTAAAGTATATCTCAACGGCGAGCTCCTTGGTGAGCACGAAGGTGGGTTTACCCCATTCCAATTTAATGTCAATGACAACTTGAAAGACGGCGAAAACTCCCTGGTAGTAAAAGTTAACAATCGCAGGGAGCTGGATTATATTCCGACCATGAGTACTGACTGGTGGAACTATGGCGGTATCACACGTTCCGTCAAGCTGCTCGAACTGGAGAGTGGTTATATTTCTGACTACTCCGTAGTTTATGCTCCGGGCTCAGAGCCTGCTATCAAGGCGTACTTCAAGGCGACTGGTGACTATAGCAAAAAATCCAAAGTACAATTTCGGATTCCCGAGCTGGGTATCAACGCCACCGTTGCATTGGATAAAGATGGTAAGACAGAAGTAATCATCCCGGCTGATCCGAAACTGTGGACGCCGGAAGACCCCAAACTCTATGGAATCGAGATTGCATTCAAAGGTAGGAAGGTTGTCGATCGCATTGGCTTTCGTACCGTTGATATTGACGGTAAAGAAATCCTCTTGAATGGTGAGCCTGTATTCCTGCGTGGTATTTCCATCCACGAGGAGAGTCCCAAAGGCGCCGGCCGAGCCTGGAGTGAAGAAGATGCGCGAACCCTGCTGAGCTGGGCCAAGGAGCTCGGCTGTAACTACGTGCGTCTAGCCCACTATCCGCACAATGAAGCCATGCTGCGTATCGCCGATGAAATGGGGCTATTAGTATGGGCGGAAATTCCGGTTTACTGGGATATCCAGTTTGGTAGTGAAGAGGTTTATAAGAAGGCGGAAACCCAGTACACGGAAATGCTGACTCGGGACAAGAACCGCGCCGCTATTATTCTGTGGTCCATTGCCAACGAAACCCCGAAAGACGAAGTCCGCACTGAATTCCTGGGAAAACTGGTGGATAAGGTGCACAGCTTGGACCCGACCCGCCTGGTGACCGCTGCAATCAATACCCAGAGTACCACCGAATACGGTCGTCGTATTGATGATCCCTTCGCAGAAAAGGTGGATGTGATTGGCATCAATACCTATTGCGGATGGTATGAAGATACCCCGGAGGAATGCGCCAATTACCGCTGGGTATCCGATTACAACAAGCCCATTATCGTGAGCGAATTTGGTGCGGGTGCCCTGCAGGGATTCCACGGTGACGAACATCAGGTTTTTACCGAAGAAAATCAGGCACTTGTCTACCGCTACAATCTGGAGATGCTGGATAACATGAAGGATCTTCGCGGCGTGTCGCCATGGATTCTGAAGGACTTCCTGTCTCCCCGACGGCCGTTGGCTAACATCCAGGACTACTGGAATCGTAAAGGCCTGCTTTCCGAAAATGGTGTAAAAAAGAAAGCCTGGTATGTTATGAAAGATTGGTATGAAGAGAAGGCCAAACAGGCCGCTTCAGACTCGGAGAGTCTTTTTCAAGCAGGGAACTGATATCTCCACCGTATGGCGCTAAGTTAAGCAATAACCGTGATGCCCCGCTAACAGGGCCACCCAGGCCCTTAGCGTCATTCATACCTCCACCGATCGCCAATCTCGCCGAATAATAACGATATTTATAGAAATGAGGATGTCGAATGTCAGGCGTAGATGAGTTCGAGACGGTGCCGGTAAGGCCGGAGCAACTGGCGCCCGCGCGGCGGTTTGCCGCAAGCTATGCCGGTGAGCATGTGGCGGGAACCGAGTTTGTCATTGGCGCCATGTTTGTCGCCTGGGGCGTAAGCGCCGCCGATGTTCTGTGGGGACTGCTATGGGGGAATTTATTGGCGGTGCTCACCTGGGGGCTGATCTGTGCGCCCATCGCCACCCAGACCCGCCTTACCCTGTACGCTTACCTGAGCCGGATTGGCGGGCCGGGCATTCTCAAGCTCTATAGCGTGGTCAACGGTGCGCTATTTTGCGTGCTCGCTGGCGCCATGATTACGGTTTCCGCCTCGGCGGTGCGGATACTGTTCGATATCCCGCCGCAGGTTCACTGGTACCCATCGAGTCCCGGGTTCGTGTTGATTGCACTGGCGGTGGGTGCCGTGGTGACGTTCGTTGCCATTAAGGGTTTCCGGCAGGTGGCCCGCTTTGCCGAAGTCTGCGCGCCCTGGATGATACTGATGTTTGCGGCAGGGGCCCTGGCCCTGCTGCCAGTGTTGTATAGCAGCACGCCGGGTGCGGCCGAGGCGGGCGTGTTCGAGGGTTTTTTCCGTGTCGCCGATGCGCATATCTGGCGCGTTGGCGGCAGTGGGCTCACCGTTTGGCATGTGGCCGCCTTCGCCTGGATCTGCAATCTCGCCATGCACGGCGGCCTGTCTGATATGACCCTGTTGCGTTTCGCACGCAAGTCCGGTTACGGCTACTTTTCGGTCCTGGGTATGTTCATTGGTCACTACCTGGCCTGGGTTTTCGCCGGCATTATGGGGGCGGGCGCGGCCCTGCTGCTGCAGACCCCGATCACCCGGATCGATGCCGGGGAGGTGGCTTACCGGGCACTGGGTGCGGCTGGCATCGTGGCCGTGATCATTGCCGGCTGGACCACGTCCAACCCCACCATTTACCGGGCCGGACTGGCTTTTCAATCCCTCAACCCGCGCTGGAATCGCACCTTGGTGACCGCCATTACAGGTGCTGTAACCACCCTGGTCGCCTGTTTCCCGTTTGTGTTCAGCAAGTTGATGGATTTTGTTGGCGTTATGGGACTGGTTCTGGCACCTGTGGGCGCCGTGATCGTGGCCGAGCACTGGATGTTTCCGAAGCTGGGGCTGACCCGCTATTGGGTCAGGTACAGTCAGCTGCCCCTCAACAGGCCCGCAGTCATCGCGTGGGGTGGTGCGCTGTTGGCGGCCTGGATATTGGAGCGCCTGGGCCTTCACCTGTTTTTCCTGTTATTGCCTACCTGGCTGGTGGCCACGGTTTTGTATCTGGCATTGGCTGCGCTGATGGGGGCGCGTCGCGACTATGCCGGGCAGGCTGCGCGCTTCGAACAGGCTGAAACAGATCGGCGTGAGCGGGAGCTGCGCTATCTTCAGCAACTGGAGGCGCGGGGACCCGAGCCGGGCAGTAAGGGAGCTGCACATCTGAAGTTGCAGCTGGCGCGCGGCATCGCGTTGCTGTCGTTGGGGATTTGTGCGGTCATGGCGTTGCAGGTCTTTGTCGGCAGCTCACTGGAGGTTTTCCGGGATTGGCTGATCCTGCCTTCCGTCATCTATTTTATGGCGGCAACGGTCTGGGCGAGGGAGAGGGAAAAACTTGATTCAGCGGCCGAGCAGGATGAGCCGGCCAGCGAGGCTGCTGACCGGCAAGGCGCGCATACTTGATCTCTGGATCGGGGACGTGGCCGACTCACATCGGCCGGCTGGTTACATGCCGAAATTTTCCTTCAGCTTCTTTTCCACCAACACCTTCTTCAAGCGCGCATACTGCGGCACGCCATTCTTATACGGCGGGTAGTCCTCGCCCTGGATCAGTGGCAGCAGGTAGTCGAGCGCGGCCTGGGTGACGCCGAAGCCGTCCTCGCTGATATAGTCCCGAGGCATCATCTTTTCCCTATTGGCCACTTCGATCAGCGGGGCCTCGCCCACGGACCAGCTGTACTCCGGACCGGAATCCCGCACGATGATGGGCATCACGCCGCTCTTCCCGGCCACGGCCATTTCCACTGCGGCGCGGCCCACGGCATAGGCCTGGGCCACGTCGGTGGCGGAGGCGATATGGCGCGCGGAACGCTGCAGGTAGTCCGCCAGCGCCCAGTGGTATTTGAAGCCCAGTTCCTGCTTGATCATATTGACCAGGGTCGGCGCCACGCCGCCAAGCTGCTTGTGGCCGAAGGCGTCGGTGGTGCCGGAGTCGGCAAGGAAGGTGCCGTCGGCGTACTGGGTGCCCTCGGAGGCGACGACGACGCAGTGGCCTTTCTCCTCCACGGTCTGTTGTACCTTGGCGAGGAACTTCTCTTTGTCGAAGGCCACTTCCGGGAACAGGATGATATGGGGGGCATCGCCCTGCTGATCCTGGGCCAGGGCGCTGGCGGCGGCGATCCAGCCGGCGTGGCGGCCCATTACTTCGAAGACGAAGACCTTGGTGGACGTGGCGCACATGGAGGCCACGTCCAGCGATGCCTCCCTGGTGGAGACCGCTATGTACTTGGCCACCGAGCCGAAACCGGGGCAGTTGTCGGTCAGCGGCAGGTCGTTATCCACAGTTTTGGGAATATGGATGGCCTGGATGGGGTAGCCCATCTTCTCCGACAGCTGGGAGACCTTGAGGCAAGTGTCCGCGGAGTCACCACCACCGTTGTACAAAAAATAGCCGATATCGTGAGCCTTGAACACCTCGATCAGGCGTTCGTATTCCGCCCGGTTTTCCTCCAGGCTCTTCAGTTTGTAGCGGCAGGAGCCGAAGGCGCCGGAGGGAGTGTGGCGCAGGGCGGTGATGTTGTCCGGACTCTCCTGGCTCACGTCGATCAGCTCTTCGCGCAGTGCGCCCACAATGCCGTTCAGCCCCGCGTACACGTTGCCGATCCGGTCGTGGTGTTCGCGCGCGGCCTCGATCACACCGCAGGCGGAGGCATTGATCACGGCGGTGACGCCGCCGGATTGGGCATAAAAAGCGTTCTTCTTCGACATATCTATCCTATGGCGGGCTGGTGCTCCAAGCGATAAGTTCGATAACAGATCTTTTCGTCACAGGCCCCGGTGCGGCGTTGAAAAAAACTTGAATTAGCCCTGCTAATCCTGCGCATTTTCGCCTTACCCTGGAATCTGTGGCTGTGAGCCGTTGTCACCGAATCGCTTTAGGCTGGCAAATTCGGCGCGCAGTCTAATGGAATGACGTTGCAATTGCACCGAAAACGCGGGATTTGGCAATTACTGCGTTCAAGCGCCATGGTAAGCTTGCGCCGCAATCAGTAGGAGTAGGCATAACCGGCATGCACATCCATATTCTAGGCATCTGCGGCACTTTTATGGGCAGCCTGGCCCAGTTGGCGGTGGCCGAGGGGCACCGGGTCACCGGCAGCGACGCCAATGTCTACCCGCCCATGAGCACCCAGTTGCAGAATGCCGGAATCCAGCTCACCGAGGGCTACGATCCGGCTCAACTGGAGCCGGCGCCGGATCTGGTGATCATCGGCAACGCACTGTCCCGCGGTAATCCGGCGGTGGAGGCGGTGCTGGAGCGGGGCCTGTCTTATACCTCCGGCGCGCAGTGGCTTTGTGATCACTTTCTTGGGGGCCGCTGGGTACTGGCGGTTTCCGGCACCCACGGCAAGACGACTACCGCGAGCATGCTGGCCTGGATACTGGAGCATGCGGATATGCATCCCGGTTTCCTGATCGGCGGCGTGCCGAACAACTTCGGCGTATCCGCGCGCCTGGGGGATACTCCCTTCTTCGTGGTGGAGGCGGACGAGTACGACACCGCTTTTTTCGACAAGCGCTCCAAGTTCGTGCATTACCGTCCGCGCACCCTGATCATCAACAACCTGGAATTCGACCACGCGGACATCTTTCGCGACCTGGCGGACATCCAGCACCAGTTCCACCACCTGGTGCGCACCGTGCCGGGCAACGGCCTGATTGTGGCCGCCGCCGACAGGTCGGTGGAGGAGGTGTTGGAACAGGGCTGCTGGAGCGAATTGCAGCGTGTTACTGCCGAGGGTGGGGAGGGCGTCCACCTGGCCGACTGGTGCGCGGTGGATATTGCCCCGGATGGTGGCAGTTTTGCGGTGAACTTCCGCGGCGCCGAGGTGGCGCGGGTGGAGTGGCAGCAGACCGGGCTGCACAATGTACGCAACGGACTCTCCGCCATGGCCGCCGCGCGCCACGTGGGCGTCCCTCCCAGCCTGGCTGCGCAGGCCCTGGGGTTATTCGAGGGGGTCAAGCGCCGCATGGAGTGCCTGGGAGAGGTTGGGGAAATCCGCGTCTACGACGATTTCGCTCACCATCCCACCGCTATCGAATCCACCCTCAACGGCTTGCGCGCGAAGGTGGGGGACGAAAAGATCATCGCCCTGATCGAGCCGCGTTCCAATACCATGCGCATGGGGTGTCACCGCCAACAGTTGGCCCACGCCTGCGCCGGCGCCGACCTGGTGCTCTGGTACGAGCCGGAGGGGATGGATTGGTCCCTGGGTGAAGTGGTTCACCATTCCACCGTGCCGGCGAAGATTTTCGGCAATATCGAGGCTGGGGTAGAATCCGCGGTTAACCTGGCCGCCCCCGGCAGCCATATCGTGGTGATGAGCAACGGCGGCTTTGGCGGCATCCACCAGCGCTTGCTTGGAGCGCTGGAGCAGAAATACGGCCGGAACGCCTAACCCTTGTATGAATTAGGAAGCCCATCGGTGACATCCCCCTTTGCCAAAACAGTCACCCTGGCCATAACCGGCGCCTCCGGCGCCCAGTACGGCCTGCGTCTGCTGCAATGCCTGCTGGCTGCCGACTGCCGGGTCTGGCTGTTGCTCTCCGATGCGGCCAAAGTGGTGATCGACACCGAGACCGACTGCCGATTGCCGCAGGGGGACGAGGAACTGGAGAAATTCTTCCACCGCCGCTTCGATGCCCGCGAGGGCCAGTTGCAGGTGTTCGGCAAGCGGGACTGGTTTTCCCCGGTGGCCTCCGGTTCCGGCAGTGCTGCGTCTATGGTGATCTGCCCAGCCAGCGGCGGCACCCTGTCGGCGATCGCTTGCGGGGCCTCCAACAACCTGGTCGAACGCGCGGCGGATGTGGCGTTGAAAGAACGCCGGCAGCTGATCCTGGTGCCGAGGGAGGCGCCTTACTCGGAAATCCACCTGGAAAATATGCTCAAGCTCACGCGCATGGGCGCGGTGATACTGCCGGCCAGCCCCGGCTTCTATCAAAAACCGCAGTCGGTGGAAGACCTGGTGGACTTCGTGGTGGCGCGGCTGCTGGACCAGCTGGGCATTGAACAGAAACTACTGCCCAAATGGGGGGAAGTGTGAAAGCTACAGTAATCATTCACTACTGCGTGCAATGCAACTGGATGCTGCGCGCCAGCTGGATGGCCCAGGAGCTGCTCTACACCTTTGCCGACGACCTGGAGCAGGTGGCGCTCAAACCGGGCAGCGGCGGAGTGTTTGAAATTTTCGTCGACGACCAGTTGATCTGGGAGCGTGTGCGGGACGGCGGCTTTCCCGGCCCCAAGGAACTGAAAAAACGCGTGCGCGACCTATTGTTTCCGGAGCGCGACCTGGGTCATATCGACCGCTGATCGCGATTTCGTCATACCGGCGAAAGCCGGAATCCAGGTCCACCAAACTGGATACCGGCTTTCGCCGGTATGACGACCCAATAAGCAGTTGAATCAAACCGATAGGGGCGAGCCCTGTATTCGCCCGATCGACGCCGGAGCGAACACAGAATTCGCCCCGGTATTTTTAAAAATAGTAAGCGAAATCCTATGTTGTCAGCTTTAAAGACCTGCTACGAAAAACTGGTAATTGAGCACCCGAAAACCGTGTTGGTGATCGTCGCGCTGCTCACTTTGGTCGCGGCCGCGGGGTTGCCGCGCTTCAAGCTGGACGCCTCCGCCGATTCCCTTACCCTGGAAACCGACGACTCCCTGGATTACTTCCGCGAGATCGCCGAGCGCTATTCCTCCGGCGACTTTCTGGTGGTCACCTATCGCTACAAAAACGGCGACCTGTTCGACGACGACTCCCTGGCCACCCTGCGACGCCTGCGCGATGAACTGGCGCAAGTGGAAGGCATAACCAGTGTACAGACCATTCTCGATGTTCCGCTGCTGTACAGCCCCAAACCGGCGATCGCCGATATCGCCGACGGCATCCGCACCCTGTCCACCCCAGGTACGGACAGAAAGCTGGCGCGCCAGGAATTTCTCTCCAGTCCCATCTACCGCGAACTGATCCTGAGCCCGGACGGCCAGACCACCGCGCTGCTGCTCAACCTGGAACTGGACCGCCGCGGCCTGGAACTGGTGCGCGAGCGCGACGCCCTGCGCCGCAAACGCAATAGTGATGAAGGGTTGAGCGGGGAAGAGGCCGCGCGCCTGGAAGAGGTCAGTGCCACTTACCTGCAGCATCGCACCCAGGGGGAGCAGCGCTCCCGCGAGCGGGTGGAAGAGGTTCGCGAAATCCTCACAGGTTACAAGGGCAACGCCGAGCTGTTCCTCGGCGGTGTATCGATGATCACCGCCGATATGGTCTCCTTTATCAAGAGCGACCTGGTGGTCTTCGGCAGCGGTATCCTGCTGTTTATTATCGTCACCCTGCTGGTTATTTTCCGGCAGGCGCGCTGGGTTCTGTTGCCCCTGACTACCTGCGTGGTCACCGCGGTGACGATGCTGGGCCTGCTCAGTTGGTTGGACTGGCGCCTCACGGTCATCTCTGCCAACTTCGTCGCCCTGCTGCTGATCATCACCCTGGCCATCACCATTCACCTGGCGGTGCGCTACCGCGAGTTTGCCGCGCAGAACCCCGACTGGGATCGCCGGCGGCTGGTGATGGAGACGGTCCAGTTTATGGCCAAGCCCTGTCTGTACACCGCGCTGACCACCATGGTGGCCTTCATGTCGTTGGTGGTGAGCGGCATCCGCCCGGTGATCGACTTTGGCTGGATGATGACCATCGGCGTGACCCTGGCGCTGGTGCTGTCGTTCGCAATTATTCCCGCGGCACTGATGTTGCTGCGCAAGCGTACCGACGGCGTCGGCGAAGACAACTCCGGAGTTTTCACCCTGATTTTTTCCCGCTTCGCCGAGCGGCGCCGCGGCATTGTGCTCGGTGTCTCGCTGCTGGCGGCGGTGATCAGCGTCGTGGGTATCTCCATGTTGAAGGTGGAAAACCGCTTTATCGACTACTTCGACAAATCCACGGAAATTTACCAGGGCATGCAGGTGATCGATCAGCGTCTGGGGGGTACCGTGACCCTGGATATCATTCTGGATAAACCGGAGGAAGAGGTTCCGGCATTCGAGGGCGAGGAGGATCCCTTCGCCATGGATACCGCGGACGACGGCTTTGCCGAGGAAGACCCGTTTGCCGCCGAGGATCCGTTCGGCGGGGAAGGGGAAACAGTGGAAAGCAGCTACTGGTTCACCGTCGCCGGGCTGGCGAAAATCGAGCAACTGCACGATTTCCTGGAGCAGCAGCCGGAAATCGGCAAGGTGCAGTCCCTGGCCACCCTGTACAAGGTGGCGCGGGATTTAAACGACGGCCCTCTCAACGATTTCGAACTGGCAGTGGCGCGCACCAGCCTGCCGGAAGAGATCAACGATGTGTTGGTGGACCCCTATCTGTCCGTCGAACACCACCAGGCGCGCGTCACCCTGCGCGCCATGGAAACCGATCCCAACCTGCGTCGCGAGGAACTGATCCAGCGGATCTACGACTACGCGGAAAACGAAATGGGCATAACGCCGGAATATATACACCAGACCGGCCTGCTGGTGCTCTACAACAATATGCTGCAGAGCCTGTTCAAGTCGCAGATACTCACCTTGGGCGCGGTGTTCGTGGGCATCCTGCTGATGTTCCTGGTGCTGTTCCGCTCCCTGTCCCTGGCAATTATCGCTTTGGTGCCGAACATGCTCGCCGCTTGCGTGGTGCTCGGCGGCATGGGCCTGGCCGGGGTTCCGCTGGACATGATGACCATCACCATCGCCGCGATCACTGTGGGCATCGGTGTGGATCACGCGATCCACTACCTCTACCGCTTCCGCGCCGAGTTCGAAAAGGACGGCGATTACCTGGCCACCATGCACCGCAGCCATGCCACCATAGGCCGCGCCATGTTCTACACCGCGATCACCATTATCGCCGGCTTCTCCATCCTGGCCCTGTCCAAGTTCGTGCCGTCCATCTACTTCGGCCTGCTCACTGCACTGGCCATGTCCGCGGCACTGCTGGGATCGCTGACTCTGTTGCCACTGCTGTTGCTGCTGTTCAAGCCGCTGGGGGTTTCAGAAGATAAAAAGGAGAAGTCAGAGGACAGCGTTGCCTGCAACGCATGACCGGAAAGGGCTGCCTTATGAGGCAGCCCTTTTTGTAGGAGCTACTGTCGGCTTTTTTATTCGCTGCGGTCGGTAACCTCGATCAGGTGATAGCCAAACTGGGTCTTCACCGGCCCCAGCACCTTGTTCAAGTCGCCGGAAAATACCACCTTGTCGAATTCCGGCACCATCTGCCCCTGGCTGAATTCCCCCAGCTCTCCGCCGGAGCGGCCGGAGGGGCATTTGGAGTGTTCCTGGGCGATGATGCCGAAGTCGGCGCCCTCTTCGATCTGTTTTTTCAGCTTGAGGCACTCTTCTTCGTTTTCCACCAGGATGTGGCGGGCTGTGGCCTTTGGCATGGGTTTTCTCCAATAAAATGGGCCGATGGTACCGGCCGGGAATTGTCGTTTACGGAGAGCAGCTTAGCGCGGCTGTCACTGGCCCGCCAGAGCGGCAAAGGTATTGCACTTGGTTACGTCGCCGCTGTTGAAGCCCTGTTTGAACCAGTAGACCCGCTGTTTGGCGCTGCCGTGGGTGAAGGCGTCGGGGGATACCGCGCGCCCGGTGCGTTTCTGCAGGCGGTCGTCGCCCACCGCCGAGGCGGCGGCCAGGCCCTCCTCCAGGTCGCCCGGTTCCAGCATCTGACGGTCGCGGTTGGCGTAGTAGGCCCAGACGCCGGCGAAGCAGTCCGCCTGCAATTCCAGCATTACCGACAGCCGATTCGCAGTGGCCTTGTCCGACTGCGTGCGGGCCTGTTGTACCTTTTGGGTTGTACCCAACAGGTTCTGCACATGGTGGCCCACTTCGTGGGCAATGACGTAGCCGAAGGCGAAATCCCCCGGCGCGCCCAGCTGTTTCAGGTCGTTGAGAAAATTCAGGTCCAGGTAGACCTTTCTGTCGTCGGGGCAGTAGAAAGGGCCCACCGCGGCGGTATTGAGACCACAGGCGGAGCGCACGGTGTCGTGGTAGAGCACCAATTTGGGCGGCTGGTACTGGATGCCGGCGGTCTGGAACAGCTGGTCCCAGGTGTCCTCGGTGTCCGCCAGTACCACGGAAACGAAATCGGCGATCTCGTTGCCGGGGGTGCCCGGCTGGCCGGGCTGTTCGGTACTCAGGGGTGGGGGCTGGCCGCCGCCGGGCAAGTGGTCCAAGCCGTCGCTGAAATAATAAATGGCGACGATAACGCCGAGGATCAGCCAGCCCTTTTTACTGCGCAGCAGCAGGGGGGCCAGGGCGAAAAGATTTCCCAATCCGTTGCCCGAGCGCGGGGACTGGCCGCGGCGGTCTTCGATATTCTCGCTTCTGCGGCCCTGGCGCCAGCGCATAGGGGACTCCAAAAGGGATTCTCCGAAAAGTTTAGACCAGTTGGCATACAATTCTTTTCTATAAGAGCCTGTTTGAAGTCTCGATAACTGAGACCTAGTGCAGGGGCCGGATGCGGGGCCTCCTTCCGGAACACGCTGTGAATACATCCCTGTACGCTCTCCGCGGTCATCCATGGCCGCAGAAGGTCCCGGAAGGAGGTCCCGCACCCGGCCCGGCACGCTCAGTGCAAGACTCCAAACAGGCTCTAAGAAGTCGCGCCCCGCGCGAATGATAACTTGGAGTTTGGACGACTGGATCGGGAGTACCACTTTTGCCACAGATTCCCCTTTTTCCTCTCGGTATGGCGCTGTTTCCCGGTGTCACTCTGCCCCTGCGCATTTTCGAACAGCGCTATCTGCGCTTGGTGACGGAGACACTGAAGACGGACAGTGGCTTTGGCGTGGCGCTGATTCGCAAGGGGCGGGAAGTGGGGCGCGCTTCGGTTTGGCCGGTGGGGCTCACTGTGCAGATCGTCGACTGGAGCCAGGGGGAAGAGGGGTTGCTGCATATCCAGGTGCGCGGGGGGCGGCGCTTCCGGATACTGGAAACCCACCGCGCGGAGGATGGCCTGTTGATCGGCGACGAAGTGGAATGGCTGCCGGACGAGCCGGACAGGCCGGTGCCCGCGAACTGCGACGGCCTGCTCGAAGTATTGCGGGAGTTGAAGCAACACGCGGCCATGCTTTCCCTGCAGTTCGCCCCGGTGGACAGTGCCGACGCGCTGTCCTGGCAACTGGCGCAACTGCTGCCGCTGGAGGATCGGGTGCGCGTGGAACTGCTGGCCACCTCGGATCCCCTGGAGCGCTTGGCCACTATCGCCGCCAGCCTGGATCGCTGGAGTCGCGAATAAGCCCCTGTGGCCCGGTGAATCCGCGGCCCGGTGGGGTATACTGCGCGGCCGACCCACAGCGCGGCACAAGGATGTGCCGCCGCTGGCCGAAGGCCAGCGCGAGTCCGGGAAATACCAGCAGATCCCCGCAACTGCGAAGCCCATCCATGGGCTTCGCCCTGCGGGTCAGCTAAAGCTGACCAAAATCGCTCCAGGCGATTTTGTGCGCCAGTATTTCACGGACGACCGGTTAAATAGGTAAGGACGACCTATTTAACCGATAGGTTAAAAAGCACGGAGAGAGTTGGAGTGAACAGTAGCGCCGCGAATACCAGTGAACAGCAATCCACTCAAGCCAGACTGGAAGAGATGGGCCGCGCCGCCCGCGAGGCATCGAGACGGATGGCGCAGGCGGATACCGCCACCAAGAACCGCGCACTTCATGCCATTGCCGAACAACTGGACGTCCGCCGCGATCAGATCGCCGAGGCCAACGACCGGGACATGAAGGCGGGGCGCGACAATGGCCTGGACGCGGCGCTGCTGGACCGGCTCGAACTCACCGGCGAGCGGATCGACGGGATGATCGACGGCCTTCACCAGATTGCCGAACTGCCGGACCCGGTGGGCGAGGTCGACGATCTCAAATACCGCCCCAGCGGTATCCAGGTGGGCAAGATGCGCGTGCCCCTGGGGGTGGTGGGCATCATCTACGAATCCCGCCCCAACGTGACTATCGACGCCGCCAGCTTATGCCTGAAATCCGGCAACGCCACCATTTTGCGCGGCGGCAGTGAGGCATTGCACTCCAACGGCGCCATCGCCGCCTGCATCGCCGCCGGGCTGAAAGAGGCAGGGCTGCCGGAGACCGCGGTACAGGTGGTGGACACCACTGACCGCGCCGCCGTAGGGGCGCTGATCAGCATGCCGGAATACGTGGACGTGATAGTGCCCCGCGGTGGCCCCAGCCTGATCGAGCGGGTCAGCCGCGATGCGCGGGTGCCGGTGATCAAGCACCTGCACGGCGTCTGCCACGTATATATCGACGACCGCGCGGACCTGCAAAAAGCTTTCGATATCGCGCTGAATGCCAAGACCCACCGCTACGGCGTGTGCAACGCCATGGAGAGCCTGCTGGTGGCGGAGGGCGTCGCCGAGGATATACTGCCGAAGCTGGCGCAGGCCTATCGCGAGAAGGGCGTGGAGCTGCGCGGCTGCGAGCGGACGCGCAAGATCCTCGAGGACTGTAACCCCGCCGCCGAGGCGGATTGGAGCGAGGAATACCTGGCGCCGGTGCTGTCCATCCGCATCGTCGGGGATATGGATGCCGCCATGGACCATATCGCCCGCTACGGCTCCGGCCACACCGAAGCCATCGTCACCGAGGATTACAGCCGCGCGCGGCGCTTCCTCGCCGAGGTGGACTCCAGCTCGGTAATGGTCAACGCCTCCACCCGCTTTGCGGACGGCTTCGAGTACGGCCTGGGGGCGGAGATCGGCATCAGCACCGACAAGATCCACGCCCGCGGCCCGGTGGGGCTGGAGGGGTTGACCTCGCAGAAGTGGATAGTGCTGGGGGATGGGCATATTCGCCAATGAGCTGGTCCGGAGATGTGGCTCTTTTCGGGGGCACCGGGAGGGATATCCCTTTCCGGGACACGCTGTGAATACATCCTTGTACGCTCGTAATCGGCATCCATGCCTCATACGGTCCCGGAAAGGGATATCCCTCCCGGCGCTGTGCCGGGCTGCAAAGTTTGTACTCCGGAACCCGCTCCATGGATAGTAAGCTACACACCATCGCCCTGTTCGGCGGCACCTTCGACCCTGTGCACTTCGGCCACCTGCGTATGGCCCTGGAGCTTCGCGAGGCGTTGGGGGTCGACGAGATGCGCATTCTACCCAGCCGACAGCCGCGCCATCGGGAGAGCCCGGGGGTATCGGCGGAACACCGCCGGCAGATGCTGGCGCTTGCGCTGGCGGGCGGTGGGGAACTGCAACTGGACGAACGCGAACTCCTGCGCCCCGGCCCCACTTACACGGTGGATACGCTGGAGGAACTGCGCGGGGAACTGGGGGAGGAAGTATCCATCAGCTTCTGCATGGGGCTGGATTCGCTGCTCACCCTGCCCAGTTGGCACCGCTGGGAGCGGCTGCTGGAGCTGGCCCACCTGGTGGTGGTCGCCCGCCCGGGCTGGCGGCTGCCCGGGGAAGGAGAGGTGGCGGAACTGCTGGAGAGGCACGGCGGTGGGGTAGGGCAACTGCACCGGGAGCCCTGCGGGCGCCTGGTGGTGCGGGAGCAGACACTGCTGCCGATATCCGCCACCGGTATCCGCCAACTGATCGCCGCTGGCCGGTCGCCGCGCTACCTGCTGCCGGATGCGGTATTGGAATATATTGAAAACAATCAACTCTATCGAACGGCCACTGAAAACGGCCGATAAAAAGGTGTTATGACGAATATCAAAGATATCGCCCTGGCGGCACTGGAAGATCTCAAGGGCAAGGACATCGTCGCCCTGGACGTCTCGGAAATGAGCGATGTGATGGACACCTTGGTGATCTGCACCGGTACTTCCAACCGCCAGGTGAAGTCCCTGGCGGACAACGTGGTGGAGGAGGGCAAGAAAGCCGGAGTCCGTCCCATCGGCGTCGAGGGCAAGGAGCAGGGCGAGTGGGTGTTGGTGGACTACGGGGACCTGGTGGTGCACGTAATGCTGGCGGATGTGCGCAGCTTCTATGACCTGGAGAAGCTCTGGTCGCTTACGCCCTCCGGGAGGCAGTAAATGCGCAGCGCATATCCGCCCCGCGTATCCCGCGTATAGAGATTGATGAAAATCCGTATTCTCGCCGCCGGTGGCAAGATGCCGAGCTGGGTGCAGGAAGGCTATGCCGAGTACGCCAAGCGGTTGCCCCGGGAAATAGTTCTGGAAATGGTGGAAATCCCCCTGGGCCAGCGCGGCCAGAAAAGCTCGCCAGCGCTGGTGGAAAAAGCCCGCCAGAAGGAAGGCGAGGCGATGCTGGCGGCGCTGGCGCCGCGCGACCATGTAGTCGCGCTGGACGTGAAGGGCAAGCCCTGGAGCACGGAGCAGCTGTCCCGGCAACTGGCGGACTGGCAGATGCTGGGCGAAAACGTCAGCCTGCTGATCGGGGGGCCAGACGGCCTGGCGCCCGATTGCCTGGCGCGCGCCCGGCAGCGCTGGTCCCTGTCGCCGCTCACTTTGCCCCACCCGTTGGTACGGGTGGTGCTGGCGGAACAGCTGTACCGCGCCTGGACACTGCTCGCCGGGCACCCGTATCACAAATAATGCGGACAAATTTGTCTGGAACAAATTTGCACAGCCGAAGGCTGCCCGCAACGCGGGCGGGGCACAGGGATGTGCCTCGTGAATGCGGTGGTTTCGCTCTTTATTCCGCATTCCGCATTCATCATTCCGCATTAAACCTGTACACTCTGTAATCAATTTACGCGCCAAATCTCCAGTCACTCCATGCACGATCTGCACTTCAAAGACCACCTCACCGAGCAGCGGCTGTTCCGCAACCGCATGCTGGTGGCGCTCGTGGGGGTGGCGGTGTTGCTGGGGGTGCTGGTGGCGCGCCTCTACAACCTGCAGGTGGTCAACTATGACGACTACCGCACCCAGTCCGACGAGAACCGCATCCAGGTGCGCCCCGTGGCGCCCACCCGCGGGCTGATCTACGACCGCAACGGCGCCCTGCTGGCGGACAACCGCCCCAGTTATACCCTGGCCATCGTCCACGAGCGGATCCGCAACATGGACGCCACCCTGGAGCTGCTCGGCCAGTTGGTGCGCCTGGAAGACAGCGACGTACAGAAATTCCGCAAGCGCCTGCAGCGGCGGCGGCCGTTCGAGCCGATACCGCTGCGATTTCGCCTCAACGAGGACGAAATCGCGCGCATCAGCGTCAACGAGTTCCGCCTGCCCGGCGTGTCCGTGGAAGCGGAACTGGTGCGCTACTACCCCCTCGCCGACCTCTTCGCCCACAGCGTGGGCTACGTGGGCCGCATCAGCGAGCGCGATCTGGCCCAGTTCAGCGAAGAGGACGTGCGCCGCTACAGCGGTACCCAGAGCATCGGCAAGGTGGGGCTGGAACGCTCCTACGAGGACCTGCTGCTGGGCGAGGTGGGTTACGAGAATGTGGAGACCAACGCCCGCGGGCGAGTGCTGCGGGTACTGGAGCGCCACGACCCCAAGCCGGGCACGGAACTGACCCTGCACCTCGATGCGCGCCTGCAGAAAGTGGCCACCGAGGCATTGGGGGACAACCGCGGCGCGGTGGTGGCCATCGATGTGAACACCGGCGGCGTGCTGGCGTTCGTCAGCAAGCCGTCCTTCGACCCCAACCTGTTCGTCACCGGGATCAGCTTCAACGACTATCGCGCGCTCAGCGACTCTCTCGACGTGCCGCTGTTCAATCGCGCCCTGCAGGGGCAGTACCCCCCGGGCTCCACCCTCAAGCCGATGATGGGCCTGGGGGGGCTGGCCGACGGGGTGGTCACCGCCGAAACCACCATCAAGGATCCGGGGTTCTACCGGCTGCCCAACGATACCCGGCGCTATCGGGACTGGAAACGCTGGGGCCACGGTGACAAGGTGGACTTGATCCAGGCGCTGACGGAGAGCTGCGACGTCTACTTCTACGATATGGCCCACAAGTGGAACATCGACCGCATGCACGATATCGCCAGCCGCTTCGGCCTGGGGGCGAAAACCGGTATCGATCTGCCGGTGGAGCGCCCCGGCCTCTTCCCCTCGCGGGCGTGGAAGCGCGGTGCCCGCGGCCTGCCCTGGTTCCCCGGGGACAGCCTGAACGCGGTGCTGGGGCAGGGTTTCGTGCTGGCCACGCCCCTGCAACTGGCGGTGATGACCGCCACCCTGGCCAACCGCGGCACCCACTACAAACCCCAGGTGGTGATGGCGGTGGACGGCGTGGAGCAGCCTCCGGAAGTGCTGCACCACGTGGAGGCCAGGCCGGAGCACTGGAAACTGGTGTTCGAGGGGATGGAATCCGTGGTCAACAGCCCCAAGGGTACCGGCAAGAAGGCTGGTGCGGGGCTGGATTTTCGAGTCGCCGGCAAGTCCGGCACCGCCCAGGTGGTGGGCATCGCCCAGGGCGAGCGCTACGACTCCGAGGCATTGAAAGAGCGCCACCGGGACCACGCACTGTTTGTGGCCTTCGCGCCGGTGGACGATCCGCAGATCGCGGTGGCGGTGCTGGTGGAGAACGGCGAGGGCGGCGGCGCGGTGGCCGCACCGGTGGCCCGGGAGCTGTTTTTCGACTGGATGTCGCGCCCGATGGAAAACACCGTGCGCGCCGCCGAAGCAGACGACGAGGAGGTGAGCCGTGGCTAGTCGCGATTACATGCACCGGCTGCCGGATTCCCACGGCGGTCTCTCCCGTCCGGCGAGCCTGTCGCGCCGCTGGCATATCGATGTGCCCCTGCTGCTGCTGTTGATGCTGCTCTCCGGCGTGGGCCTGACAGTGCTGTACAGCGCCGCCGGCGGCGAAGTGCACTACGTGCGCCGCCAGGCGGTGTTCCTGGCGCTGGCTTTCGTGGTGATGTTCGTCGCCGCCCAGGTGCCGCTGGATATGTACCGGCGTTGGTCGCCCTGGCTCTATGCGGGCGGTTGCGGTCTGCTGGTGGCGGTGTTGTTTATGGGAGTGGGGGCCAAGGGCGCGCAGCGCTGGTTGGAGATCGCTGGATTCCGCTTTCAGCCCTCAGAGGCGCTGAAACTGGCGGTTCCCCTGTCTGTGGCCGCCTTTCTGCACAGCAGGCCCATGCCGCCGTCTTTTCTCACCGTACTGGGGGCGCTGGCCATTGTCGCAGTGCCGGCGGTGCTGATTGTCCGCCAGCCGGACCTGGGGACCGCCATTTTGATCGCCGCCTCCGGCCTGTTCGCGCTCTATCTGGCGGGACTCAGTTGGAAGATGATCGGCGGCGCACTGGTGGCGCTGGTCGCAGCTGCCTGGCCCATGTGGGAGTGGGGGCTGCGGGATTACCAGCGCCAGCGCATTCTCACCCTGTTCAATCCAGATGCCGATCGCCTTGGCGCCGGCTGGAATATCTTCCAGTCCAAGGCGGCGATCGGCTCCGGAGGGCTGTATGGCAAGGGTTACATGCAGGGCACCCAGTCGCAGCTGGACTTTTTGCCGGAGAGCCACACGGATTTTATTATCGCAGTGCTGGGAGAGGAGTGGGGGCTGCGCGGTGCGCTGCTTCTGTTGGCGCTGTATCTGCTGATCGTTGCCCGGGGCATCTATATTAGCTTTATGGCCCAGGATGTCTTCGGCCGTCTCTTGGCGGGGAGTATAACCCTCACTTTCTTTGTCTATGTATTTGTGAATATCGGCATGGTCACCGGCTTGCTGCCGGTGGTCGGCGTGCCCCTGCCCCTGGTGAGCCACGGCGGCACCTCGGCGGTCACCTTGATGGCGGGCTTTGGTATTCTGATGGCCATTGGCACAGAGAGGCGCAGGGTGTCGTTTTAGAGCGATAAAAATCCGGAAGTTGTAGAGAAGCATTATGAGAACAGGAGCGGTTGTTTTGAAGTGGACCACAGGACTACTGGCCGGAATGGGGTTGATACTTGCGGCCTGCGCCCAGGAACCCGGTCACGGCGATAACCCGAGCGCCAGGGAATTCGTGGATTACATGGTGGCCGAGCACGAGTTCGATCGCGAGGAACTTATCGAGCTGATGCGCGAGGCCCGGTTGAAAGAGTCCATTCTCAAGGCCATCAAGCGCCCGGCGGAAAAGGCCAAGCCCTGGTACGAATACCGCGAACTGTTCGTCACCCCCCAGAGCATCGCCGGTGGGGTGGATTTCTGGGACAGGAACGCCAAGACGCTGGAAAAAGCCGAGAAGAAATACGGCGTGCCGGCGGAGATGATCGTCGCCATTATCGGTATCGAAACCCGCTATGGCGGCAACATGGGCAGCTACCGAGTGCTGGACGCCCTGGCCACCCTGGCCTTCAACTATCCCCGCCGCGCCCCGTTCTTCACCAAAGAGCTGGAAAACTACCTTCTGCTCACCCGTGAACAGGGGGTGGACCCCACTGCGCTCGTGGGTTCCTATGCCGGTGCCATGGGGTTCGGCCAGTTTATGCCCTCCAGCTACCGCGCCTTCGCGGTGGACTTCAATGGTGACGGCCGGGTGGATATCTGGACAGACACCACTGATGCCATCGGCAGTGTGGCCAACTATTTTGCCGAGCACGGCTGGAAGCCCGGGGAGCCGGTCACTGTATTGAGCCAGCCGCGTCCCAACGCCGACATGACCCTCGTGAACGACTCCCTGGACCTGAACTGGACCGTGGGCGAACTGGCGGAAAAAGGCTTTCCCACCACCGCCCAGGTGGAGGCGGACACGGCCGCCAATGTTTTCTCTCTGCAGTTGAAGAAAGGCAAGCAGTACTGGATCGGCCTGAACAACTTCTATGTGATCACCCGCTACAACCGCAGTCGCCTCTATGCCATGGCGGCTTATGAATTGGGCCGGGAGATCGTCAAGGCCCGCGGCGGCAAGCCGTAAGGTATTCCCGGGAGCGCCGGGCTCCAGCTCGGCTTGCGGGCCGCGGGCCCGCTCGGAAAAACTGTGGCGTGGGTCATGTCGAATTCACCGCTGCCCGTTTAAACTGAACCTTTTCCTGCTTCGATAATCCATAGAACCTGATTTTAAAAACCATTCCTGATAACAATGGCTTTGGGACGCGGAGTTTTTGTACCGCGCGCCGGGGGGAAGCATGTACAAGAACAACGCCCGCCTGGGTGCGGGATTGATCCTTCTATTGCTTGCGGGTTGCGGTGGCCAGCAGAGCAAGCCCGCAAAACCCGCGGGGGATATGGTCAGAGATAGCGGCCCGCCGGTGCCGGTGGATATGCTGGCGGCACCGGAACCCACGCCGGTGCGCGAGCCGGTGGGTGTGGCCGGCAACAAATCCCCCTACGTCGTCAACGGGGTTACCTACAAGGTTCGCAACGGCGCCCAAGGCTATCGGGAGCAGGGGCACGCCTCCTGGTACGGTACCAAGTTCCACGGCAGGCGCACTGCCAATGGCGAGGTCTACAATATGTATGCCATGTCCGCCGCGCACAAAACTCTTCCGCTGCCCAGCTACGCCAAGGTCACCAACCTGGAAAACGGCCGCAGCGTGATCGTGCGGATTAACGATCGCGGCCCATTCGTCCCGGGCCGCATTATCGATTTGAGTTACACTGCCGCGCAGAAACTCGGCTACATCAACAAGGGTGTGACCCGGGTGGAAGTGGTGGCGCTGGACCCGGAGACACTGCCGACGGCGGGAGAAACGCTGGCGGTGGAAAAAGACGTTTCCGCGCGGGAAGCCCTGGCGGAAGATGCCAGCTTCAAGCTGCCCGCGAATACCTTCCTGCAGGTGGGTGCCTACGGCAGCCCTTCCCAGGCAGACAAGGTGCGCGGGCGGGTATCGGCTGTTGTCGACTATCCTGTATCGGTCAGTCCCGTTGAGCGCGCGGGCAAAACGCTCTACCGTGTACGCATCGGGCCCATCTCCCAGCAGCGGGCGCTGGTGGCGCTGCGGGAATCGGTGGAAAAGAACCGGCTCGGCCAGCCTCAGGTGGTTTACGACTAGAAGCTATCTCCAACAAAATACGAGGAATTCAAAGAGACAACTGCCCATGATCAAACGCCTTATCGCCTGCACCCTCCTGTTTATCTGCGCCGCACTGGCCCAGGCTGAACAGTCGCTGATTCCCGCGCCACCACAGCTGGCCGCCACCGCCTATATATTGGTCGACGCGCACACCGGACAAGTGCTGGTGGAGCACGACGCCGACAAGCAGGTCCCCCCGGCCAGCCTGACCAAAATGATGACCGCCTACATAGTGTCGGAAGAGATCGAGAAGGGCAGTATCAAAGAGACCGACCAGGTGCGCATCTCCGAAAAGGCCTGGCGCAAGGGCGGCTCCAAGATGTTTGTCAAAGTTGGAAACAAGGTGCCGGTCATCGACCTGCTGCGCGGCGTGATCGTGCAGTCCGGCAACGACGCCAGCATCGCCCTGGCGGAGCATGTCTCCGGCAGTGAGGAAGTGTTCGCCGAGGTGATGAACCAGCAGGCGGAACTGCTGGGTATGCGCGACACCCATTTCGTCAACGCCACCGGCTGGCCGGCGGAGGGACATCTCACCACCGCCCGCGACCTGGCCACCCTGGCCCGGGCGGTGATTGCCGATCATCCCCAGCACTACGACATCTACTCGGAGAAGTATTTCAGCTACGCCGGGATCAACCAGCCCAACCGCAACAGGCTGTTGTGGCGGGATCCCTCGGTGGATGGCCTCAAGACTGGCCACACGGAGGCGGCGGGCTACTGCCTGGTGGCCTCCGCGGTGAAGCGCGGCATGCGCCTTATCGCCGTAGTGCTGGGCACCGACAGCGATGAGAAGCGCGCGGCTGAGACCCAGAAGCTTCTCGCCTACGGTTTCCGTTACTTCCAGACCCACAAGGTGTACAGCAAGGACGACATACTGCAGACCGAGCGCGTCTGGGGCGGCAAGTCCGCCCAGGTGGGTATCTCGGTCCAGGAAGACGTCTTCGTCACCATCCCCCGTGGCGGCGAGGAGAACATCAAGGCCGACCTGATCATCGACGGCGAGCTGGAAGCGCCGCTGGAGAAGGGCCAGCCGGTGGGCAAGGTCGTGGTCACCCTGGACGGCGAAACCGTGGCCGACATACCCGCGGTGGCCGCCGAGGAAGTGGAAAAGGCCGGCTTCTTCAAGCGTATCTGGGATTCGATCAAGCGTTTCGTGATGGGCCTCTTTAGTTGAATGCGGAATGATGAATGATGAATGCGAACAAATCTGTCGGGAACAGATTTGCGCAGCCGGAGGCTGCCCCGAAGGGGTGAAGCACAGGGATGTACTTCATGAATACGCGGTCTGACATAGTGCCGTGGGGATGTGCTCCTTGGCCGCGATCGATCACTCGGAGTGACCGATAGAGCGATCGTGGCCACACCTCTCCCACACCCAGATACTATTCCGCATTCCGCATTCCGCATTCATCATTCCCTCCCTCCGCTGTATAATCCCGGCCCGACACGCACACGGGCGTGCCCGACGAGAGCGGTATGAGCGAAGATTCCAAAGATCCCCAAGTGCCCCCCAAAATCGAATTCCCCTGCGAGGACTACCCCGTCAAGGTCGTGCGCGATTCCGATGACCAGGTGCACGAATTCGTTCTGGAAGTGATGCGCCGCCACGCGCCGGATCTGGACGAGGAGCGCATCACCCTGCGCGAGAGCCGCAACGGCAGGTTTACCTCCGTGACCTTCTTTATCGTCGCCACAGGCGAGCCGCAGCTGCAGGCACTGTTCGAGGAACTGAAGGCTCACCCGTCCGTGCATATGGTGCTCTGATGACCACCGTAAGAGAGCTGGGCAGGCGCGGCTATGAGACCGTGTGGCGCGCCATGTCCCACTATACCGATACCCGCGATGCCGACAGCCCGGACGAGATCTGGTGTGTGGAGCACGAGCCGGTGTTCACCCAGGGGCAGGCGGGCAGGGCGGAGCACCTGCTGAATCCCGGCGATATCCCGGTAGTGCAGGTGGATCGCGGCGGGCAGGTGACCTACCACGGCCCCGGTCAACTGGTGGTCTATCCGCTGCTGGATCTTAAGCGCGCCAAAGTGGGTGTGCGCGAGCTGGTTACCGCTCTGGAGAGCGCCACAGTAGCCATGCTGGCGGAGTTCGGCATTCGGGCCGCGCCCCGCGCCGATGCACCGGGCGTCTACCTGAGCGAAGGCCCCCGTGCCGGCAACAAGGTCGCCTCCATCGGCTTGCGCGTGCGCCGCGGTTGCAGCTTTCACGGCATCGCCATCAATATCGATATGGACCTGGCGCCCTTCCTGCGCATCAACCCCTGCGGCTACGCGGGCCTGCAGATGGTGCAGGTGGCGGAGCTGGTCCAACCGGTGCCCGGCTGGCGGGCGGTGGCGGAAATCTATGTGCGCGAATTACTGGGCACCTTGAACTTGTCCGAGGCCCACTGGGAAACGGCGGACGAAAGCATTTTTACGGCGTGCAGCGCCGCAAAGGAAACGAGCAATGGCTGAGAGACCCGATCTGGTACCGGTAAAACGCACGCGCCGCTTACAGCAGGGCGAAAAATTGCGCGACGGCGATAAAGTTGAACGCATCCCGGTCAAGGTGATCGCCAGCGACAACCTGCTGCGCAAGCCGGACTGGATTCGCGTGAAAGTGCCCGCCTCCAAGGAGGTGGACCGTATCAAGAGCATTTTGCGCTCGCAGAAACTCGCCACCGTGTGCGAGGAGGCCAGCTGCCCGAACCTGGGTGAGTGTTTCAGCGGCGGCACCGCGACGTTCATGATCATGGGCGAGATCTGCACCCGCCGCTGCCCCTTCTGCGACGTCGGCCACGGCAAACCCCTGCCACTCGATCCGGAAGAGCCCCAACATTTGGCCGAGGCCATCTCCGCCATGGGCCTGCGCTACGTGGTGATCACCTCCGTGGATCGGGACGACCTGCGCGACGGCGGCGCCCAGCACTTCGCCGAGTGTATCAAGCGTTCCCGCGAAATGTCCCCGAACCTGCAGGTGGAAATTCTCACCCCGGATTTCCGCGGGCGTATGGACGTGGCCCTGGATATTCTCGAAGCCGAGGCCCCGGACGTGTTCAACCACAACCTGGAAACCGTCCCCCGCCTGTACCGCGAATCCCGCCCCGGTGCCAACTACAAGTGGTCGCTGAAACTGCTGCAGGAATACAAGAAGCGCCGCCCGGACGTGCTCACCAAATCCGGCCTGATGGTGGGCCTGGGCGAAGAGAAGGAGGAGATCTTCGCCGTGCTGGACGATATGCGCGCGCACGATATCGACATGCTCACCATCGGCCAGTACCTGCAACCGAGCAAGGAACACCTGCCGGTGCAGCGCTACGTGCACCCGGACGAATTCGAAGAGTACCGCCGCTACGCCGAACAGATCGGCTTCAAACACGCCGCCTGTGGGCCGCTGGTACGCTCTTCTTATCATGCCGACAAGCAGGCGCACGGAGAAAAGGTCAGTTGAGTTACAACCCTCTACTTCGATAAATGTTATGCACGTCGATGGGTTGTACTGAAGGTCTCAGCTCGAGAATCAGGGAGTTTCCCGCTGACGGTCTCTACTGGCGTGTGAACTGGACTGGGCTGCCGAAAGGAATCGTAAGATTTCTTTGGCACTCCATTTTCAGGTAATCATCAGCCCGCCCCTTGCCTCACCAAAACTCATTCTGTTTGCACTACGGGTATACTGTGTCTCGGTATATCCCGCTAAGTCTTTCTCAACAAGAATTATCATGCATTTTGGTATAAGTTCGCTTTTTTACAGAGTTTGATGACGTATTAATACAATAAAAATAATTAAATCTATATTCGATTTTTGACGCAGGGCTGTCATGTTATTTTATACGTCTATATATCAATGAAATGTTGACAAATATTTCGCAATAAAATGAAATTGTGGGTGCGTATTCGAGGTTTTCGATACGTATACAGGGATAAATTCTTTCCCGAATTTTTAGCATATGGAAAAAGGAAATTCAGATGGATCAGGATGTCAAAGAGAAAACCGTATCGACCAGTCAGCATGATTTAACGGAAAGTCAAAAGAAGGAACTTTCTGCACTTTCAAAAGCGACATATGATTCCGAAGTTAAGCGCTACCAGACATTGATAAGTAAAGATCAAAAGCTTGCTAGTGTTTTGTGCGGTTGTTATCCGCCGCCCCCACCCCCGCAGTGCTGTCCAGTAGATATGTGCGGTTGCTTCTGTCTTTCCTCGTGTGGATCTCATTCCTGCGGGTGTGGGGAGTGGGACGAATATGTCAGTATCACCTGCAGTGGGGGAACATGGGGTCCAGAGGGCAGTCCTCCTCTTCGTTTTAATTTTAACGGGTACGTTGAGGCAACAATTCCTGCCCCGGTAACTATTGATGAAGAGCTTCAGTTCTTTGGCTACATTGATAGCTCCGCAAGTATTTATGGGAACAACAGAAAAATCAGGCTGCTTGTGTCCCGTCCCAACATTGTGTCAATCATGATTTATGGTGACTACGGCAGGCCGATAGGCACTATTTCTGCTCATTCACCCTATCAATTTAGCTCAGGCTTCGCTGCCATGGGATCCGCTAATATTTCAAGTTAGGACGGCAATCGTTTATCTATTAGACGATTGCACCTTACAATGGAATATGTGCCATTGCCAATGGCAGTGCATAAAAACACAGAGCCGGCGTCACGCCGGCTCTGTGCTGTTTGATGGCTCGGTATTGATTGTTACCGGGTCGATTCACTTGGTACCGCTGTATTACAGTCGGGGCCGAAACACCTTCTTCAGGTTGATCACAAGATAGCCTTGGACGGGATCGGCGGGGGGCGGAGTGGATAATCGCAAATTGCTCTCCGTTGAACATTTCCCCGATTTTAGCCTACTGTTGTCTGTATCCCATGGAAAAGCCCCTGCACCTGTCCAGGAGGAAGTAACGATGACTGTTGGCAACCGACCCGGATCACTGGCGCTGATCATTGGCGCCCTGCTGGTGTGGTCCAGCGTGTCCCCGGCCCATCACGGCTGGGGCTGGGCCACGGATGAAGAGTTTGAAATCACCGGTACCATTACCGACGTACGCCTGGGAAATCCCCACGGCGAAGTGACCATTGAGGTGGATGGCTCGGAGTGGGTGATTGAAGTCGGGCAGCCGTGGCGTAACAAGCGGGCGGGGTTGAAGGACGAACTGCTCAGCGTAGGCCGCGAGATCACCGTACATGGGCATCGCTCCGCCCGGAAGGGCCAGCGCCTGGTGAAGGCGGAGCGCGTGGTGATCGATGGCGAGGATTACAACCTCTACCCGGGACGTGACTCCTGACGACTCGCTGAGCCGTCTCATGGAGCCCTGGCTGATTGCCCTGGAAAGCTCCGGGATAGCCACGACACTGCGTAACTCAGTGTGGCTGTATCCGCTGGTCAACACCGGCCATGTCCTTGGGGTGGCCCTACTGTTTGGCGGTATCGTGCCATTGGATCTGCGTCTGCTGGGCCTGTGGCGCAACCTGCCCCTGGCTCCACTATGGCAGGTGTTGCGGATCACGTCCGCGGCAGGGTTGGCGGTCGCGGTGGTTTGCGGGACCCTGCTGTTTTCCACCCGCGCCACCGAATACGCGGTCTCTCCCTGGTTCCAGGCCAAGATGCTGGTGGTACTGCTGGCCGTCACTAACGCACTCTGGTTGGCTTGGTATACGCGGGTTGGTGGACCGTGGAAAGCCGACGTCGCCAGACTGCCGGCGGCCATTTCACTGGTGGCCTGGGGGGCGGCGCTTTGCCTGGGGCGGCTGCTGGGGTATTTCTGATTACCGGACGTCAACTGCCCGACAGGTGTTCCTCCAACTCAGTCCGGAACGCCGCCTGTACCTCCATTTTCCCCGAAGTGGCAGGAAACTGGTGGGCATATTTGCCGATGCCACCTTCCAACGAGAATCACCACAGTTACACATCTTCTTCCTCCCGCCCACCGCGGGGTGAAGTCAGCGTGGCGGCATTTCCTTCCAGCATAGAGGCCCACAGTATTGACTTTAAAAATGGGCCGAAACACAATCATTATTGTAGTACTAATAATATTAATTTGGGTTTCCTATTCTTACGCTGGCCATCTTCAATGAAATGCTGAGCGCCAAGCTGAAACTGCATTCAAGAATTGGCTGTTTCATCCAGTATGCCGGGCCGTGTTACCTAATCGGTTTCAGCTCGAAATTCTGATACATCAAGTCTCTTGTTTTTCGGAGGTAAACTGCCGGGCAATATAAAAACACTGCGTTTTTTCTCATGCCATCGATATTTTTTATTAAGGATAATGCAACGGTGAATGAAGGAGCTTTTATGAAAACCCTGATCACGCGCAGTCTTCTTTTGTTTTTGATGTTAACAACATTCTCTTCTGTGGCAGATATTGCCAATGGACGTTACGCCATCGTTTCCCGTCTTAGTGGTCTTGCGCTGGACGTGGCCAGCCAAAGCACCAATAACGGCGCAAATATCCAGCAATGGTCCTATCACCACGGTACCAACCAGCAGTTTGATATTACCGATTTGGGTAACGGCTACTACAGCATACGGCCGGCGCACAGCGCTAAATCTCTGGATGTCTGGGATCTTTCGACAGAAAGTGGTGGTGAAATTCGCCAATACTCTTACGTCGGAACAAACAATCAGCAGTGGCAAATCAATGAGCTCGGCAATGGATATGTGAGCATTATTTCCCGGCACAGTGGCAAGGCGCTGGATGTATGGGAACACAGCACCAGCAACGGCGGTGATATTCGCCAGTACACCTATTACGGTACCCACAATCAACAGTTCGAGCTAGTACAGGCGAGAGATATGTACCCGGAAACGGAGAACCTGTCCCTGGTCTGGTCGGAAGAATTTGGCTATACCGGACTGCCCGATACCGCCTATTGGGGCTACGAAGAGGGGCTGGTGCGCAATAACGAAGCCCAGTACTACACGGTCGCACGACCGGATAACGCCTGGGTGGAAAACGGCGTATTGACCATCACCGCTCACCGAGAGGATTACGAAGGCGCCGCCTACACGTCGGCCAGCCTCAAAACTTCCGAAAAAGTGGACTGGACTTACGGCCGATTTGAAATGCGCGCAAAAATCGACGTCCGGGACGGTATGTGGCCGGCGTTCTGGATGCTCGGTTACGGAAAATGGCCGGAAAATGGCGAGATCGATATTATGGAATACTACCAGAATAAAATTCTGGCCAATGTCGCCTGGAAGGCCGATAACTCGGATCCCTGGTCTGCCGCCTGGGATTCCTCTTCCCGGTCACTCTCCTCACTAAGAGATATCAATCCCAACTGGGAAAACGAGTTCCATGTATGGACGATGGACTGGAATGCAAACACAATCCGTCTTTATGTGGACGGTGCGCTAATGAATGAAACCGATTTAAGCAATGTGGCAAATCCCGATGGCAGCAACCCCTTTGTCGACAGCCCCAAGTATATGCTTGTCAATCTGGCGATAGGTGGCAATAACGGAGGGGACCCCAGCAACACCGAGTTCCCGGCAAAGTATGAGGTGGATTATATAAGGGTGTACCAGTAGAACCGAGCTGGGACTCGGCGTTGCCGGGACGCGACCCCGGGACTTGCAGATGCTCTATTTCAAGTTCTTATTGGCTCGTCATACCGGCGCAGGCCGGTATCCAGGTGGCATCTGGGTTCCGGCCTGCGCCGGAACGACGAAAGCGCCCGGGCGAACCTTGTGTTCGCCCGGGCGGCCCGCAGGCCCGCTTGCCGAGCTGGAGCTCGGCGTTCCCGGGGGGGGGCTCCTACCGTTCTCCTCCACTTAACTAATACATCTTCTTCGCCAGCAACAGAAACGCTCCCGTCGCAAAGGGCTAAGTATTCCGACCATCAGCCTCTGGGCGATTCCCGAGCGAGGGCGAAGCCGATAAAAGCATTGTCGCTGGTGTCTCGAGCGTTGTGGGTTTCAGGGGCCGGTAGCTTTGGTATCGTCATCAGCGGCCCCGCGACGTTGGTGATTTTCCCTGACCGGCCCCCAGATCAACAGGCTCAGCGGCGAGGGTTTGGCGTCGCTGCCAGTGCTGTCATCGCCATCCAGCTGCGCCACCGGTTGCAACAGCAGTTGGGCCTGTTTCATCCGCTGCCACTGCGCCGGATCGATCGACGGTTCCCAGGCGCCGACGTTTTTCTCCGTGAGATAGCGGAAATGCCACTTCGGCCTGTGCAGGTCGTCCAGGGAGGCGGCCAGCACGCGGCCGCCTCGGCTGTCGTCGCGGTAGATCAGGTGGGCGCCCTTGTCCTTCCCGGATTCCACCAGCAGCGCTGCGCGTGATATTGGCGGACGTTTGGTGCCGTGCCCCCGCAATGTGAAATCCTCTCCCGCTTCAGGCCCCGGGATTGTGTGCCAGCCGCGCTCGTCCCGGTAGACGAGATTGAAGCGGGGGCGGGCTATCTTCTCCGGTGACCAGTAGGAAGCGATAACAGGCTGGCCCCGATGATTCGCGTCCACCGCGGGCGGGTTCATCAGGTTGCGGTTTTGTGGGATAGCGGCGGCAACTTCGGCGCGGGCTTGTGTGATCGGCAGTTTATAGTCACTGCCATCGCTGCGCTGCCAACTTTTGCCCCCGTCGTCGGAGCGGGCGTAGAGCAGGTCGTGGTTGCTGGCCACGTCCGGGGTTTCCCGCCAATTCCAGGCCAGATGTAGACGACCGTTTTTATCAATGCTCATGTCCCAGTAGGCGCTGCGTTGGGATTCACCGTCGATCAGGTTGCTCTGGCGCCGGGACCACTTCTGCTGTTCAGCGGCGTAATGGTTGAGCACCAGGCGGCCATTGCCGGAGCCCCCGTCCCGGTAGAGGAACAACAGGTTGCCGTCCGCGAGCCGGAAAAACTGCGGATAGGTCACGCTCCGTTCCGCCTCGCCGACCATAGCGCTCGGCTCGCCCATGATCAGGCTGCCCGGTTCGACGCTGCGGCTGTAGTTGAGGGGGGTGTTGTGGTGACCCCAGGCCAGGTGCAGGTAACCCCGCCCGTCCACCACAAGGCTGATGGTGTTGTGGGCGTCCTTCAGGTCGGTGGTGAATTCGGTGGGGTGGATTTGCCAGCTGTCCTCATCCCGGCGGCGCTTGGCCAGCAAGAGCCGGCCGTCGGCGCCGTAGAAGCCTGCGTACTGGTGCACATCGTCCGTATAGAGTGTCTGGCGACTGCCGGCGACCACGTTTATCGAACTGCCGGCATAGGCTTTGTCCGTCAGCGGAATCTGCCGGGCGCCGACTTCGGTCGGGCCGGGGATTCCGGCAGTTGCCTGTACCTGGCCTGCAGCCAGTAGAAGAGCGGACAGAGCGATAAGTGGGATTTTCATGGTTTCTTTTTTCGAAATTTATCGCGGTAGAAGCGCCCGTCGCCATGACGAATTGAACCGGGGGCCGTTACGCTATTTGTAGGATGGGCACAAATCGGCAGGATTGCCGATTTGGACGCCGCAGGCGCCCGCGAAGCGGGCGAGCGCCAGGGATGGCGCGAGTCAACGGAGCGCAGCGACGTGCCCATCATTTGGCCGATGGGCACGCTGCGCTTTGCCCATCCTACGATTTTGCACTTCGCCTGCAAGCAGGCTCCAAAGAGAGGTTTGTAGCGAGCGTAGGGTGCGCACGGCGCACCCTGCGGCACTGGGTAAAAATTCCGTTTAATTGCCTGCAGCAAGCACCGGCGCTGTCGGCTTCAGGGGAATCAGACGGAACCCATAGCTGTAGGACGCAGCCGGGATCTGGTATTTCTCCAGCGGCCTGGCACCCCAGGAATTGTCGCCGCCGACACCCATCTGTTTCCAGTCGATATTCACGCTGACCAGGTCTTTCGGCTTTATTTCCGCACCGTGCAGGCGAACGGATTTACGATCGTGTTCCAGGTCCGACTGCAGTACCGGCAGCGCCGACATACTCAACAGCTGTTCGGCTTCGATCCGCAGGCCGGAACCGCTGTCGTCCACCAGGGACATCCAACGCACATCGGTCTTGTTGCCGGTTTCCTGGGGACGCGAGTAGTCGTGGTACTGCGAGTCCACCTGGGCGCTGTAGAGACCCACAGCGGCGCCGGTCTTGCGGTCCTCGTAGTTTTCCTGCGGACCGCGGCCGAACCACTGCAGTTGCTTGTAGTCGCCTTTCAGCACCAGGTTCATGCCCACCCGGGGAAGGACGGGTAGACTGTCCTGCAACGGTTTGAGATGGGCGCGCACGTGGATTTCGCCGGAGCCGTGTATCCGGTACTCGGTGGCGAATTCAGCGGTCTGTTTTCCGAGCTGATGCAGAATGGTGACGACGGCGCTGTAGGCGCCATCGACATCATGGCGGAATTCCGTCAGCTGTGCTTCCTGGGTGGCGGTCTTCCAGGTGAGATCCTTCAGCATCCAGGGGACGTCGTTGTCGGTGGGGGCCCGCCACAGGTTGGGCGTCAACCCTTTGAGCAACAATTCCCTGCCATCGACCTCGTAGGACACCATCTCCCCACTGGATTTGTCGAATCGCACGGAGAAGTTTTTGCCGGATACTGTCAGTCCGCGGTCACTGTCCTCAACGCTGACTTTTGTTTCGGTTTGCTGCGCCGCTCCTGCCTTTGTCGGGCTGTGGAGCTGGAACTGGTCCCATGCGACTACATAGCCCTCATCGAGCAGCGGAATAACGTTTCGCCCGGCAACCGCCTCGATGGTCAGGTGATATTCCGCTTGGGGTTTGGCATCGTATTCGGGCAGCTGGAGTTGGAATTTCTCCCGCTCCCCGGCTTTGGTGCTCAGCGCGGGACCTTCGCCTTCCGCTATCTGGCGGCCATCCTCCAACAGCCGCCAACGAATCTCGAATTTATCGGCGGACAGGAAGTTGTGGCGGTTCCACAAGGTGAACTTGAGGCCGGATTCCAGGGATTGCGGCTTGTCCGCCTCGAACTTCAACGGCTGGTAAACTTTTTTTACTTCCCAGGCATGGGGGTTAAGAGTGCGGTCCGATTGTATTACGCCGTTGGCCAGGAAGTTGTCCGAGTCCGGCCGCGGGCTTTCGCCGAAGTCGCCGCCGTAGGCCATGATCTCAACGCCCTCGGCGTTGGTCTTGAACAGTGTCTGGTCCACCCAGTCCCAGATAAAGCCGCCCTGCAATTGCGGATAGTGATAGATGGTATCCCAGTACTCCTGCAGGTTGCCGATGCTGTTGCCCATGGCGTGGGCATATTCCGCCTGGATCATCGGTTGGCTGGGGTTGCTTTCGGCGTAGTCGACCATCTCGTGAATAAAGTCGTACATGGGCGTATAGATATCCACGTACTCCAGGGTGGAGTGGCCGTCCACCGTACCCCAGCCGCCGTAGGTCACCGGGCGGGAGGGTTCGTTATCGCGTATCCACTGCGCGCTCTTCTCGAACGCCGGACCCAGCCCCGCTTCGTTACCCAGGGACCAGAGAATCACCGATGGATGGTTTTTGTCCCGTTCCACCATGTTGGCGACCCGCGCCAGGTGCGCGGCTTCCCACTCCGGTTTGTAGCCGAGGTGGTATTTTTCGCGCGCGGACGGATCTTTTTCCGCGACCTTGTTGCCAGTATCCATATATTCGTGGGACTCGATATTGGCCTCGTCCAACACATACAAGCCGTACTGGTCGGTGAGTTCATACCAGCGTGGATCGTTGGGGTAGTGGGAGGTCCGCACGGCGTTGATATTCAGCTCTTTCATCAGCTGGATATCGCGGATCATGCTCTCGCGGGTCAGTACCTTGCCGGTGCGTGGATCGTGCTCGTGGCGGTTGACGCCGCGAATGGTCACCGGAACCCCGTTAACCAGGAACTGGCCGTTTTCCATCTTCAGATTTCGGAAGCCGATGGCCTGCTCGATAACCTGGGTGTCTTCACCGATCCTGGCTTCGATAATCAATTGGTAGAGGTTTGGCGTTTCCGCCGACCAGGGCTTGACCCCGTCGATTTTTCCCGCCACCTGGAAGCGGGTATCGCCACCGGCTTCGACGGTTTGGGATTCGCTGAATACAACTTTGTCTCCATCGCTCACCGCAACTGTCAGTTCGGCGGGTGTTGTCCCCGCCTCAGCGCTGGCAAAATCCAGCTCCAGGGCGAAGGCCCCATTGCGGTAGCTTTCGTCCAGGTCGCTGGTAACGGTAAAGTCGCGGATGTGGGTATCGGGGGTGGCGAAGGCAAAGACTTCACGATCGATGCCGCTCAGGCTCCAGCTGTCCTGGTCTTCCAGATAACTGCCATCGGACCAGCGGTACACTTCCACGGCAATTTTGTTGTCACCGGGTTTTACGTAGCGGGTGATGTTGAACTCCGCCGGCAGTTTCGAACCCTGGCTGTAACCGACCTTCTGGCCGTTGACCCACAGGTACATGGCGGAATTGACCGCCCCGAAGTGGAGGAATACTTGCCTGCCCTGCCAGTCGTCCGGTATTTCCAGAGTCTTGATATAGGAGCCCACCGGGTTGTAATCGTGGGGAATCCGCGGCTGGTCGGCGGGGAAGACGTAGGGAATATTGACGTAGTGGGGGATGCCATGCCCCTGCAGTTCCCAGTTTGAAGGCACCTGGATGGTGCCCCAGCCGGAAGCGTCGAAGTCCGCCTTCCAGAAATCCACCGGGCGATCGCCGGGTTTCCTGACCCAGTTGAATTTCCACTCGCCGTCTAATGAGCGGAAGTAGCGGGAGTTTTCCCGCTTGCCCGCGTCTGCCAGCTGCCGGCTTTCATAGGCATAGAAGGTCGCTCTTGCCGGTTCCTTATTGATCTGAAAGACCTCGGGGTTTTCCCAGTCGTTGATTTCCGTCGCCGCGGAATTTGCGGACGGGTTTATTGATTTGGGATCCGACTGGCGATCGCATGCCGCCAGGAGCATTACGCTGGCGGCGAGCAGGCCGCTCGACAGCAGCCCGAGATTGTCTCTGTAGAAATTGCCCATGGTTTTCCCTCAATTGGTTATGACTTTATTGTTCTGACTTTGCAGGAGTGCGCATCACTGGACTGAACCGTGTTCCTCTACAATGGCAACACCCCAAGGACCCAGTTCCAGCGACTCCCCTTTCTCGACGGCTTTGTTGGAAAGCAGTTCGCTTCCGTCACCAAATGCGTAGTTCACCCGGGCCTCGTCTGCCGAATAATTGAAGATGTAGTGAACCCTGTGACCGTTTGCCAGCTCGCCGCTGCGCACCACGGTGGGAAACTTCAGGGATTGATGCGCTCCCCAGAGGCCGGCCCTTGTGACGCTATCTTGCATTATTTTGTCGATCAGCGCCTCGGTGGGCATAAAGCCCAGGTAAGTCACTTCGCCTTTGCCCCACTTGTTGCGGGTGATTGCGGCGTAGTCTCCCCATCCCTTGTGCCGGTAGCGGGCTATCACCTCCGCGCTTGTGGGGGTCAGAAGTTCCATCCACCAACGCACCTCGTTGGCGTCCTCACCGGCATTGTAGGGGTCCCCATCCAGTGTGACCTGGTCCGGAATGGCAAACTGCTGGTATTGGACACCCGCGGCTTCGGCGATAAGACCGGGCTGGATTACCGGCCGGACCTTCACATTCTCATTGGAGAATCCACTTTTGAAGGTATAGAGCAGATGTCCTCCGGCCTTGGCGAAATCGTTCAAGCGCTGAATTTCAGCGTCCGTTGCCGCATACAGGGCGGGAACCACGATGAGTTTGTAGTTCGACAGATCGCTCGTGGTGGGATCGATGATATCCGCTTCCGCATTCATGCGGTAGAGCGCGTCGTAGAAGGGCCGCATGACCTCATTGTAGGATTTGCCGTTCTTCCAGGCACCGAACTTGAACGCGTTGAAGGCGGTTTGCGCCCGGTTGCTGACATAAATGGCAATGCGGTTGTTCTTGCGCATATTGACCAACTGCGGTCCGATCCGGGCGAGTTCAGCACCGATTACCTTGGCTTCCCGATAGGGGGCGTTGGGCTGGAAATCCTGGCTCAGCAGGCCTCGCCAATAGGTCTCGGTGGAGTTCGCCGTGGTTCCCCAGTGCCAATAGGCCACCATGTTCGCGCCGGAAGCGAGGTGGCTGTATGCCTGCAGGCGGAGCTGGCCGGGGAGGGGCGTCCATTCCGGAAAGCCCTGGGCCTGGGTTTCAATCACGAAATAGTTTTTCCCGCCCTTGAGGGACCGGGTGAGGTCGCCGCCAAAGGCGATTTCCACTCCGGTTAGACGATGCTGGCTCGGATGGTAGATATCGACACCGGCGATATCCAGGGCTCGCGCCGCATCGAAGTGATTGACGACCGGTTGGATACCGTAGGAATGCCCCTTCCAGCCGAGGTCGAAATTGTGCGTGACAAACTGGTCGGGTCGGGCATGTTCACGGACAAGCGTGGCCTGCCAGGCGAGGTATTCTGTAACGGTATCTCTCTGGAACTCGGCAAATGCGGCTGAGATGCTCGCGTTGACTGTGCCTGTCACGTCCGGGAATTCATCCCAGTCATTGATGCGGTTGCTCCAGTAATCCATGCCGAACTGTTTATTGAAGGTATCGAGGTCCGGATAGCGGCTTTTCAGCCTCTCAACAAACGCCCGTTGCAGGCTTTCCCCGACATTGTCGTAGGGCTTGGTCTCGTTATCCACCTGGTAGCCGATAACTGCCGGATTGTTCCGCACATGCTTCACCAGTGCTGTGATGACGCGCTCGGCCGCCTTGCGAAATTCCGGATGGGTGATATCCATGTTCTGTCTCGGCCCGAATGGGGCCCGGCCCCGCGGCGTTGTAACCAGGACGTCCGGGTGTGCGTGGGCCAACCAGGCGGGGATGGCGTAGGTGGGGGTTCCGACAATCACCTTTATGCCGGCCTTGTTCATGGCGGCGAGAACGCGGTCGACGTGCGTAAAGTCGAAGACGCCGGGTTTGCGCTCCAGGGTGCCCCAGGTCGACTCGGCTATCCTGACCACATTGATGCCGGCGGACATCATCATGCGGACATCCTCCTCCAGGCGATCACCTGGCGCATATTCATCATAATATGCGACGCCATACAGGATGGAATCCTGCCGCGGCAAATTTTGGCCGGAAGAATGCGTCGAGAGCAGCAGTAAGAATGTAAGAATAAAAGTTGTCTTGGCTGTTGATTTCATAGGGTCTGTCAAGTATTTATGTTTTTATAATTCCGGAGTTCTCAACTCAAGTGGTTGACAGAGAGTGCCCGGATAACCCCGCGGATTTCCGCCAGTCCCTTCAGGCGGCCAATGGCCGAGTAACCCGGATTCACTGTTTTGCCAATATCGTCCATCATCTGGTGTCCGTGATCGGGGCGGATGAATATTTTTGGTGCGGAATCGCCCCTTCTCTGCTCCTCTGCCAGCAGGTTCCAGATCACCTGGACCATATCGATATCGCTTTCCAGGTGGTTGGCCTCATAGAATGACCTTTGTTCGTCGGCATCGCGGCTTACGCCGCGCAGATGCGCAAAGTGAATACGCGGACTGAAGCGGCGAGCCATTTCCGGCAGGTCGTTGTCCGGCCTGCTGCCGTAGGTGCCTACACAAAGGGTCATGCCATTGGCCGGGCTGGGGAGTTCCCCGAAGAGGCATTCCAGGTCCTCGGCGGTGCAAATGATCCTGGGTAGGCCGAGCATGTCCCTCGGCGGATCGTCCGGATGTATGGCCAGTTTGACACCCAGCTTTTCGGCTATCGGCAGTACCCGGGCGAGGAAAGCAAAGAGGTTCCTGCGCAGGGTGTCCCGGTCGATTCCGCGGTAGTTCTCCAGTGCGGAGCGGAAATCATCCAGCCTGTAACTGTCGGTCATTCTGCCGGGTAATCCGGCGATGATGTTTTTGGTGAGCCGCTGTTTTTCCTTCTCTGTCATTGCGGAGAAGGTTGCCTTGGCTTCGGCAATCTCCTGTTCCGAATAGTCGCTCTCGGCATCTTTCCGTTCCAGGATAAACAGGTCAAAGGCCGCGAATTTTCTCTGGTCGAAACGCAGCGCGTAGGCGCCGCTGGGCAGCCGGTAACTGAGGTCGGTCCGGGTCCAGTCGATCACCGGCATAAAGTTGTAGCAGATGACTTTTATCCCGCACTCAGCCAGGTTTTCCATGCTGGCAATCCAGTTGTCCACATAGACCTGGTGCCCGGGCCTGGACAACTTGATATCTTCGTGGACAGGAATGCTTTCAACCACCGACCACGTTAACGGAGAGCGGCCGGGATCGGCGGTTTCGATCGATGCCTGGTGCCTGCGGATCGCATCCACTGGCCACACCTCCCCAGTGGGAATATGGTGCAGAGCGCTCACTATATCGGTGGCGCCGGCCTGGCGGATATCGTCCAGGCTGACCGGATCGTTCGGACCAAACCATCTCCAGGATTCACGCATATGATTACCCCTTATCGTCTGCTGGAGTGCTGCCGCCGGCAAGACCCTGCAATGTCGGTATTACCGGTTTGATGGTACCGTCGTCGTTGAACTCCAGGGTGTCGATGCACACTTCCCGGTGATAGCCGGCGGATTCGCCCATGGAGAGGCCCTTCGGGCGGTTGAAGCGGTGGTAGACGATGTGCCACCGGTCTTCGCCCGGGACTTTGACAACGGAGTTGTGCCCGGTTCCGTAGATGCCGAGTTCAGGCTTCTTGGCGATGACGAGATTGTTTTCGGGAATCCGCAAAGGGCCGGTGGGCGAGTCGGCCATGGCGTAACGCACCCGGTAGTCCTCGCTGCGGGTGTCATTTTCGGACCACAGGAAATAGTAGGTGCCGTTCCGGTAGAACACCTCGGCGCCCTCCCTGAAGGTGTCATCCGGAGTGAGTACTTGAATGGAATCCCGGGCAATGGAGACCATATCGTCGTTGAGTTCAGCCACCGCCAGGTAGCCGTTGCCCCAGTAGAGATAGGATTTCCCCGAGACGGGGTCCAGGAACACGTCCGGGTCGATTTCCTGGCCCCCGGTCACTCCGTCCGGTTTGAAATCGATCAGGGGGCGGCCGGAATCGGTAAAGGGGCCGGTGGGGTCGTCCGCCACGGCCACGCCGATCTTCTGCGCCGCGGTGAAGTAGTAGAAATACTTGTACTTTTTATCTTCTCCGTCCCGCCCGTCGACGACTTTCTCAATGCCGGCCGGTGCCCAGGCGTTGCGGTCCGCCCAGCTCACGTCGGCTTTCAGGTCCAGGATGGTACCCTCGTTTTGCCAGTGTATGAGGTCGGAAGAGGAAAAGGTTTCGAAATATGTGCCAGACCAGCGGTAAAAACCATCGCTCGTTGGATACAGGTAGTATTTTTTATCCCTTTCGGAATAAATGATTTCCGGGTCGGCATAATACCCGTCCAAAACCGGATTGCCGTCGATTTCGGCGGTCACTTTATAGGTTTTGTCGGCCAGCCCGCCCCGGGAAAGGGTGTAACTCACGGCCCCGGCGGAGAAATCCCGGGGGCCTTCCGGGCTAAGGGAAAACCCGGTCGCCAGCTTGAATTTCGGGTCCAGCCGGCTCAGGTCTGTACCGGGTTTGACGGGAAGGTAGAGGCTGCCCTCTGCCGCATCGATCGTCAGGTTGCCTTTCTTGACATCGGGTGACTCCGAAGAAATAACCGCGGCTTCCACCGGCCCCCATTGTTTTTGCAGGGCTTCGGCTTCAGCGCTGGTGATCGGGAGCACCGATCCGTGTCGCGGGTGGAAATCCATGGAGATGTCGCCGTCGATCACGGAGAAATTCGCCAGGTCATCGCTTTCGGTAAACTGATATTTTCCGTCCATGTACACGTCGTACATGAGGATATATTTGTCCGATCCGATCAGTTTGAAGACCGTGGAGCCATCCACGGCTTTATCGGTCTGGTTCAGGTGCCTGTCTTGCAGTACATACCCCTCCGTCAGCCTGTCCGACACCGCCTTCTTGATGCCTTTGGTGGAGCCCTCGGTCTTGAAAAACAGATGGTATTTGCCGTCGTGGAACACTATGTCCCCGTCGATAGTGGCATCGTTGGTGGGGCTGAAATAGAGCTGCTTGGGAACGGTGGCGAGGCCGGTAAAATCGTCGTTGGCGAAGGCGTAGTAAATGATGTCGGGGCCGTCGCCGGAGCGCATGGACCAGTAGAGCATGTAGCGTTCGCTTTCCGGGTCGTAGATGGTCTGTGGTGCCCAGACCCGGTCCACATCCCCGAATTCCTCGGGGAAGGTCTGCGGGATATTGACGATGCTGGACGTCCAGTGGATCAGGTCATCGGACTTCATCATTACCATGGCGTAGTTGAACCAGCCTTGCCCGGGTACCGTCATCAGGTCCGTGACCGTCATATAGAAGCTGCCGTCGGCGCCCCTAAGGATATGCGGATCCCGTACGCCGCCGGAGGAACTGATGCGCTTCGAGTCGATAATGGGCTTGTTGCCATTGAGTGTCCGGTAGTGATAGCCGTCCCAGCTCAGGGCGTAGCGGATGGCCTCCTCACCGGGGTCGTTGCCGAGGAAATAGGTGAACAGGTAGGCCGAATAAGGAGTTTCTTCCTTCCGGGGGCTGGGGCTATCGGCGCAGCCGCTGGAGAGCAGGCCGGTCGCGGCCAGCAGGATAAGGATTGCGGAACGGAATCCTCGCGGTCCGCGGGCATCCCAAAGGCCTCGTCTATATATTATTTTCATTGATTTCTCATTCCATCGCTGAGTTGTGGGATCGACGGTACCAAGCGGTGCTTCGCCAAGATCGGAGACTCAAACCGGCTCTTCAGTCCGAAATTGTTTGAAACTGCTTTCATTCTGACTCAGGGTTTGTTTGCTGTAATTATGTAATAGTATGATAAATACTACATAAAAATCTATCGCTAACTCAATCTCTCAATGAGTGTGTCAGTGGATACGAGGCAAGTTCACCGGTTGGGGAGACTGAAACTGACTCCCCGGTCAGAAGGAGTCGTGAAACTGCTTCTCTTGATAGCCACCCCACTGTATAGGCTTGTTAGCCGTAATCACATATTATAATATGACAAATACTATATATAAAATGTTATCGATAACTAAATCTTTCCCTCATAGAGATGGAAGCCCCCTCCATTGGCTTCCAGATAAGAATATAGAGAGGATGAAGGTGAACATAGCGATGGTGAATACAGGGGCATCGGGCATCTCGCGGGCCCCAGTGCCCGGCCCTACCGACCCCCTATCGCGACGAGCGCTCCACCGTGGAGCTGGTCAATGTGATCCAATGTCACGCCGTCGAGAAAACCCGTTTCACGAGGAAGTGTCAGATTTCCCCTTATTGAATCGAAAGTAGCACATTATGAAAAAAAAACTTCTCACCCTGTTAGCCTGTTGCCTTGGCATTACCGCGTGCACTGGCGATGATGATATTGGCGGCTACCTCTTCGTCACCTTCCGTGGTGAAGCCACCCCGATGACCGAACAGGTCTACTTCATGACCAGCGAAAACGGCCAGGACTGGAAAGCGCTGAACGACGCGGAGCCAGTACTGACCAGCGGCGTTGGTGAGAAAGGCGTTCGCGACCCCTACATTATCCGCTCGAATGACAATAGAAAGTTCTATCTGGTCGCTACCGACCTTTCAATCAACTTGAACCCTGATTGGGGGCGGGCCCAAACCGCCGCCAGTCAGTCCATCGTTATCTGGGAGTCTGAAGATCTGGTGAACTGGTCCGAGCCGCGTCTGGTTAAGGTGGCGCCGGATAACGCCGGCAACACCTGGGCCCCTGAAGTCGTCTATGACGAGGGAAACGAGACGTATATGGTGTTCTGGGCCTCCAAGACCGCGGATGACAACTATTCAAAGCAACGCATCTGGGCGGTTCGCACCAAGGATTTCGAGACGTTTAGCGAACCCTTTGTCTATATCGAAAAGCCGACCACCGTCATAGACACGACCATCGTCAAAGAAGGTGACACCTACTACCGGTTTACCAAAGACGAAAAGTATAAGGCCATTACGATGGAACGCAGCGAGCAACTGATGACCGGCTGGGAAGACATCGAGGGTTTCACGCTCAAGTCACTGCAGGGTTACGAAGGCCCCACCAGCTTTGTCATTGAACAACCCCATGATGACAAGCCCGCCAAATGGACCCTGCTGCTCGACTACTACAGCCAGGGCAAGGGCTACCAGGCGTTTGTCACCGACGACTTAAGCAGTGGCGAGTTCGAAGAAGGAGAGCCCATGAACTTTCCCTTTGACCCCGTACGCCACGGATCTGTGCTGACCCTCACCACCGAGGAATTTAGCCGACTCCAAGAGGCGGACAAGAACGACGCCTTCACGGTAGGCGGCGAAGAACTGTAATTTGATCGAGGGACTCACCATGAAAAAAAAGATTGACCTGGTGGCGGCCATCGCTGCCATTGCAGTCGGGGTCGCGTCATGTACAACGGAACCACCGCCCCCGGCTTCCGGCCTCGACGCAAACGGCCACCTTGTATCCCTGCTGCAGAAAGGTGATGGCAAGTTCGATTACCGGCGTTTTCCCGATGGGGTGCAAATCCGTCTTGGTGATACCGTCAAAAACATCATTTTCTACGGCCCCAGGACAGTCAGGGTAAACACTAACCTGGGGGAAAACTACTGGCAGCACCCGAGCCTGGTGGTCATCGACCAGCCTGATCCCATAGCCTTCGAGCTGGAGGACGGCGGCACCACGCTCAAACTCGCCTCCGAGGAGCTGTCGATAGAGATTGATAAGCACAGCGGCTCGCTGAGTTTCAGCGACGCAAACGGCAAGCTCTACACCCGGGAATCGGCCCGCGCGCCCCAGCGCATCGAAAAGGTCGAGATCGCCGATGCGCCAAGCTACGAAGTGTCTAACACCTTCTCCCTCAAACAGGATGAAGCCATCTACGGATTCGGTTATATCCATGAGACAGAGATCGACCGCGGGGCCCAGGAGTCGCTGTTGAACCGCCGCAACCAGGAGCTGCTGCTGGTTCAAACCAATGTGGGTAGTGTCATCCCCGTGATGATGTCCACGGAGAACTACGGCGTCCTCTGGGATACCTACTCCGCAATGAAGTTCAAGGACAATGCCGAAGGCGCGACCCTGTGGGCCGAGAGCGCACCCGGTGGCGTGGATTACTATTTCATGGCCGGGGACGATATGGACGACGTGGTCTCCGCCTACCGAGACCTGACCGGTGACGCGCCCATGTACCCCAAGCAGGCTTTCGGCCTGTTTATGAGTAAGGAGCGCTATCCGACGCAGGAACGTATTGTGGAAGTTGCCCGTACCTTTCGCGAGGAGGGCTTTCCGCTCGATTACATCGTGCAGGACTGGCAGTACTGGGGCGGCGGCACGTGGGGCGGCGAATGGGATGGCAATTGGAGCGGCATGATCTGGGACCCGGAGCGCTTCCCCGAGCCGGAGGCCATGACCTCGGCGATTCACGACCTCAATATGAAGCTGATGATTTCCATTTGGCCGTCGGTGGGTAACGACACGCCCCTCGCTGCCGAGCTGGACAGCCACGGCCTGCGCTTCGAACCCCTGCACTGGATTTCAAAAAAGGCGCGCATCTACGATGCCTTCAGCGAACAGGGCCGGGAAATCTACTTCAAGCATGTGAAAGCTGGTCTGCTGGACAAGGGTGTCGATGCACTGTGGATGGACGGCACGGAGGTGGAAGTGGGGTCCGCCTGTTGGGACCCCGGCAAAGTGGCGGTGGATATCAAAAGCCTGGGTAACAACGCCATGGGCGATTTCTCCCGCTACTTGAACCCCTACACCCTGATGACCACCATGGGCACTTACGACGGTCAGCGTGCCACCAGCAACAAGCGGGTATTTACCCTGACCCGTTCGGCCTGGGCGGGCGCACAACGCACGGCGGCGGCCTCCTGGTCCGGCGATACGCACGCCAGTTGGGATACGCTTCGTCAACAAATCAGCGGCGGCGCCAGCGTCACGATTACGGGTAACCCCTATTGGACCAACGACATCGGAGGCTTTTTCGTGCCCACCTATCCGGGCGGCGAGAAGAATCCGGCCTACCGCGAATTGTTCACGCGCTGGTTCCAGTATGGTGCCTTCAATCCCATCATGCGTGTGCATGGCACCGACATCGAGCGCGAACCCTACATTTTCAAGGAGCTGGACCCGGCCGTATACGACGCGCTCAAGCAGGCGGTTGAACTGCGTTACCGCATGCTGCCCTACACCTACAGCCTGAGCTGGCAGGTCACGGAAAACGACTACACCCTGATGCGCGCGCTGGCGATGGACTTCCCCAAGGACAAGGGGGTGCACAACATCGACGACGCCTTCATGTACGGTCCCTCCTTGCTGGTACACCCGGTCGCCAGGCCGATGTACCACCTTCAGGACCCGCCCGCCAAGACCATTCCCGGTGCCTACCTGCGCACACCGGACGACAAGCCCGGCCTCGCCGGGCAGTACTTCAGCGGGCGCAGCTTCGAGCAACCGGCCGGCAAGGTGGTGGATGCAATGCTGGATCACACCTGGCCGGGGCCGCCATTGGCCGATTTTCCGCCAGGCCTGTCGAGCCTGAACGACTTTTCCGCGCGCTGGAGCGGCAGCCTGGTCGCGCCGGAAAGCGGCGAGTATGAGATCGGCCTGGAAGGCGATGACGGCTTTGTTCTGTACCTCGATGGTGAAAAGGTCATAGAGGACTGGAAGGGCGGCGGCCGCCGTTACCATGGCGTCAAGCGCAAGCTGGAGCAGGGCGAGCGCGTGCAGCTCAATATCGAGTACTACCAGGGGGAAGGTGGTCGCAATATCCGCTTGTCCTGGAGGACGCCAAAGGATATCGCCGAGCTGGAAAGGAGCCGGCCCAAGTTCGATACCCGCGTCACTACCTACCTGCCCGCCGGCGCCGACTGGTACGACTACTACAGTGGCGAGAAAATCCGCGGTGGCCGGGAGCACACCCGCGAGGCGCCCCTGGACATCATCCCGCTGTATGTGCGCGCCGGCTCCATCCTGCCCACTGGCCCCTTGCAGCAGTACGCCACGGAAAAGCCCGACGCGCCCTACGATATTACCGTTTACGCGGGAGCGGATGCGGAATTTACCCTCTATCAGGATGACAACGAGACTTACGACTACGAGCGCGGCCAGTATGCGACGGTTGCCCTGCGGTGGGACGACGAGAAGAAAATCCTGAATATCGGCGAGCGCCAGGGGAGCTTCGCGGGTATGACCGAAAAGCGCGAACTGAATGTTCGCCTGGTTTCAAACGGACGCGAAAGCCCACCGGTGCGGAAAGTGGTCTATGACGGCTCGGCCATCAACGTGAGTTTTTGAGAGATGTAAAGAGGCTCGTTTGGCGAGCCTCTTTACAGAGGGAAAATCATTAGACGTAACTGCTCACTCCTGAAGGTCGCATCGCGCCGATTCGCCCGAGGCAAAGCTATTATTTTCGGGATTCCGGAGATAGGGGTTAAAGCCAGGCACTTTGCATTATGAGAATTGAGAATAGCTTCATCGGCACCCTTGTCATGCGTTTCGCGCTGTGGCCGCTCCTGGCGGTGCTGGCCTCTATCCCAGCACTGGAGGCGCAAGCGATCGATTCGAATTCCCCGAACGCACGCATGTCCCTGAACGGGACCTGGCAGCTCGCGCTCGCTCCCACGGAGCAGGATGCGGAAGAACTGGCGGGTTTCCATGAACCCTCGTTTGACGCGACAGCGTTCGCCCCGGTGCCGGTTCCTTCCAATTGGGCTGTGCTCGGGTATGAAGAGCCGGTCTATCGAGGCTTTCACGGCGACAAGGCCAGCGAGGGCTTTTATGTTCGGGATTTCACGCCGCCGGCCGCGTGGAAGGCGTCACGGGTGCTGCTGCATTTCGGGGGAGTCTGGTCGTCGGCCGAGGTATGGTTGAACGGCAAGCGGCTCGGTCGCCACGACAGCGGCTACACGAGCTTCGCGTTCGAAGTGACCGAGGCCCTGAAGGCCGGTGAAAAGAACCGGTTGGCTGTCCGGGTACGACAGGCTACTCGCGAATACACGCACGACGTCTACGACGACTGGACCTTGGGCGGCATCTTTCGCGACGTCTCACTGGAGGCGATGCCACGTGAACGTTGGCTCGATCGCGTGATTGCCCGGACCGAGTTCGATGATTCCTTCAGGGATGCCGATCTGAACCTGAGGATAATGGTCGGCGATACGCATCGGCGCTCCCGGCCGGGCAATGTCGCTAGCCCCGGCGAGCCCTACGACTTGCGAATCGCACTTTTGTCGAAGGAGGGCGTCGAGGTCGCGCGGCATCAAATGATGATTCCCGCCCACACGTCTACCAGCCGCGAAATCCCGCTGAGCCTGCGTGTGAACACCCCCCGCCAGTGGACCGCCGAAACGCCATACCTGTACACACTCCGCGTAGAGCTTCTGGAGAAGGGCGTCATCGCGCACAGTCGCTCGGAGGGGATCGGCTTTCGGCAGATTTCGACGGAGGGTGGCGTGTTTCGCATCAACGGCCAGGTGGTCAAGCTACGGGGCGTCAACCGCCATGACCAGCATCCGGACGTGGGACGCGCCACCACCCGCGAGCACTGGGAGCAGGACATCGCTTTGATGAAGGCGGCGAATATCAATTATATCCGCCTGGCCCACTACCCGCCCGCCAGGGGGTTCGTAGAGCTATGCGATGAGATGGGAATGTATCTGGGCAACGAAGTCTCATTAGGCGGCGGAGGCAGGCTGTACGATCCGTCCATGGCGGGTGCCGTCCTGCTGCGTTCCTACGAAACGGTCATGAGGGACATCAATAGCCCGTCGATCGTGTATTGGTCGATTGGGAACGAAAATCCGCTAACCGACCTTCTGCTCGCGTCCGCGCGCACAGTGAAGGGCCTCGACCCGACGCGGCCGATCCTCCTGCCCTGGCGGGCGGAGGAGTGGCTGCCTCCGGAGATCGACATTCTCGCTCCACACTATTGGCAACCCCAGGAGTACGATCAGCTGGCTGGCCGCTCTGCGCGGCCGGTGATCACGACCGAATATACGCACGCCTACGGCACGCACGGCTTCGGCGGATTGGAGGCGCGGTGGAAGGCGTTGACCCGGCACCCGGCGGGAGCTGGCGCCGCCATCTGGGTTTGGGCCGATCAAGCGATCAGGATGCCGACGGCCAAAAAGGGCGAGTTGGGTGACGAGTATCTGCGGCTCACGACGGACGGGTGGGACGGTCTCGTGGATGCCGACCGGAACCCGAGCCGCGACTACTGGGAGGCGAAAGCGGTCTACGCCCAGGTTTATCCCGAGGTCGACGAGATCCGCTTCGTGCCCGGCCAGAAGTCGGCGCGGATTCCGATTCGCAACGACTACGATTTCACCGACCTCAAAGCCGTAAAGGTCGCTTGGTCGATCTTCGAGGATGACCGCGAGCTCGCTGCCGGAACCAGCGAGTTGGCGGGACAGCCTCATGCGACATCGCCGTTCGAGCTGCCGCTCGAAGCGGTGCAGTCGATCCGGCCCGGGAAGGCGTACTACGCGTGGCTCGTTTTCGCGGACGCCAACGGGGCCGAGATCACCCGCGAGAGCGTCGAGTTGGTCCCCAATGTTACGGCTGGCGATCGGCACCCTGCGTCGTATCCAATCTCGGTCACGCGCGGCGAAACTGTCGCGATCAGTGCCGGGCCGAGTCGTTACGAGTTCGACCCGAAGACAGGACACCTGGTCTCCGCCAGCTCGAACGGTAAGCGCTTGATCACGGACCTGCGTCCGGTCATTTGGCGTGAGCTCGATACGAGCGAGGTCTTCGTCATAGGCGAAGCCGCGGCCAGGGAGGCCGCCGACCTCAATCAATACGAGCCGGTTGCGACGGCATGGGAACTGCGGGAAACGGAGGACGGCGTCGCGATCAGCACCGAAGTCGACTATGTGGTGGATGCCAGGAATCGCTTTGCCGCGACCTACCGGTACTCGGTGGCACGGGATGGGAATCTTCGTTTGCAGTACGAGATTCTGCCGGACGTGGTGGTCCCCGCTGTGCCGGTGGTGGGTATGGCCATTGAGTCCGTGCCCGAGCTGAATCAGCTCCGGTGGTTCGGATTGGGCCCGCACGACGCCTATCCAAACAAGAGGTCGGCCCCGATTCTCGGCGTCTGGGATGGCGGAAGTGCCGGTTCGGAAGCCGTCGGCACCAAGGCTATGAGATGGCTGGAGCGTACCGGTTCGCCAGGGGGATTTCGCGTGACTGGCGTCGGGTATTTCGAACGCGGCCTGGACGATCCCCACAGCGTGCGGATATTGTCCGGTGTGCTCGGTCGGCCGGAGAAGCGCCGCGAAGCGGACGAATCCGTCCCGCCGTTGAGAACCGGGACGGGCGAGCCTTTCGTTGGTGAACTGACTCTTTCACTGCGATGAAAAGAGCCGTGATCGAGAGTTCGGTTAGGTGTTAATGCGAAGTTCTGATCGTTCCAGTCTGTAGGCACCCTGTTTCAAATCAGACGCTCATATTCGTCATACCGGCGCATGCCGGTATCCAGTTCACTGGCATCCGGGCATCCGGGCATCCGGGCATCCGGGCATCCGGGCATCCGGGTTCCGGCTTGCGCCGGAACGACCAGATCGACCGCTTTGGCCAGTTGCAGGAGTGGCTGTACGATCTTGACGATCACCATCCCCACGTCTCCCATCTGGATGGCCCTCTATCCCAGTAACCAGATTTCGCCTCACCGCACGCCATTGCTGTTCGAGGCGGCGCGTATCTCCCTGGAGCATCGTGCTGGGCGGCACTTGCCCCTTGCGGGTACACGGCGATTTGCAGGCACTGACACTGCAGTGAAGGAGCCGCAGTGGGAAAGTTTTAACTCAAGTTTCGGAGTTCAGATCGGGGGCTAGGGGCCGTATGGCCCTTTGCGAGACACGGGCTAGGCGCCCCCCTGTGAATACTTCCTTTACGCTCTCCGCGGCCATCCATGGCGGTCGTATCCTCCCAGACACTTGCATTTGCAAAGTTTTCAATATTAATATGACTAATATGACAGGATGGTATGGCCTTTTATAGGTGATACCAAAATTGGACGTTGTATTGTCACAGAAAGCCGCGGGCCCATATTGCCTATAAATGCGGAGATAAATTGATATGGAGCATCTCACCCCTCGTAGCTTTCCCGCGGCAGTGGCCCTTCTTCTGTATCTGCTTTGCCCAGCTGCCAGCGCGACTCACTCTCCAGGTCTCTACCTGAGGAATGCCCAATCACTTAATGAAGACTGGAAATATCCGGTCGTTCCCTACGAAACCGGGTATTACGATTATCGCTGGATGGCGCGTGACCAGGCAGATAGCCCCGGCGGGGCGCATTCTTCATATCCCGCTGAAAAATATTGGTCGAGTGGCAGGGCCACTATGCCTCTGGGCCAATAATCTTCTTCTTCCAGTTGTAGACAGAAGAGAAGATGTATGGAGCGTCAAAGTGGCCAACGCAGTAATGGAGGAGGTGGGGCAGGGAAGTTTAGCAGTATCGGCCCGCTAATTTCAGGACCAGGGGCAGAATTCGAAGGGTGTAACTTCGATTTTTTGCTCGCCAACGATATGGATAATAAAGCAGGTTAAGATATGATGAGAGAATATTTCGCCAGAAACGACCTGAGTGCCGCCCTTGGGTTGGCTGTCGCATCCCTTGTTGCAACTACCAGCAATGCACAAACTGAAACTACCAACTCCGGTCAGGCTGAAGTGATTGAGGAAATCTCAGTTACCGGTATGCGCAGTAGTCTGCGGCAGTCACTCGCCATTAAACAAGAGGCCAGTGGTGTGGTTGACGCCGTTGTGGCGGAGGATATCGGCAAGTTCCCTGATGCGAATGTTGCGGAATCCCTGCAGCGTATCCCCGGTATCTACCTTTCCCGTGATGGCTCCAGCAACGAAGGTAACCGTATCAGTATTCGCGGGCTGGGTCCCAGCTTCGCGGTGACTACTATCAATGGTGCGCCGGTGCATACCACTTCCTCGGATAACATTGGCAGCTCCACGCGAGATTTTAATTACGATGTGTTCCCATCTGAGCTTTTTGGCGCCGTTAGAGTTTACAAAACACCAATGGCTGAACTGACCGAGGGTGGGATTGGTGGTGTGGTCGATTTGGCTACACCACGGCCCCACGACCAGGACGGTCAGGTGATTCGCTATGCGGTATCGGCACCCCATAACGATTCGTCTGAGGAAACCAGCCCCCGCGGGTCCTTCCTGTATAGCAATATCTGGGGAAACTTCGGCGCGCTGATTGGTTTGGCGCACTCAGAGGCCGTCAACACCCGTTCCGGATTTCAGACCACAGGTAGTTTTAACCGTTCGGCGTTGGGTGAGGATAATGAGGGAGCTTTTGGGTTTAAGCTTGATCTGGACAACCCCGACGCAAATTTCAATGATCTTACCCGAGATCAGATCGACAACGCATTTATGCCTCGTTTCTACCGGACCTTCGCTACCACGAACGAGCGTGAACGCACCGCATTGGTCAATTCCTTTCAGTTCAAGAACGATAAAATTGACATCAGTTTGGATACCTTGTTGGCAGAAATTAACGACGAGCGCGATGAGTATACCTTTGGTGCCGCGATTCGCAATTCCGGGACTACTGTTGGCACAGGTATCGTGCCGATCGATCCAATCATTGACGAGCACAATAACTTGCACGGCGTTTTCGGTAATGTGCCCATATTTGCGGAGAGTGTCGTCAATGACAGCGAAACGGAATTCCAGAGTTTCAACCTGCGTGCTGAATACCTACTGACAGATACAGTGACACTCAGGGGGCAGATCACTTCCTCGAGCAGTGACGCCGAGTTAACGCGCTGGCGGATGGGCTCCGAAACTCGCGAGGGCGTGGAAATGCTGATGGATCACCGAGGCAACGGTCTCTATCCGGATCTTGTAATCCTCAATGGCGATATCACCAATCCACAGTTTTACACACGGGCAGATCGCGATTTCAGCCTGCGTAATGAAGAAGACGATGATGATATGGCCAAGTTTGAGATCGCGTGGGACTATGATGTTCGCGGTTGGCTGGGCACCCTGAAATCCGGTGTGAGCTATGCAGAATCCTCAAAGTATTCCTCCAGGACCAATGGCAGTGCAGTCTTTGATGATCAGCTGCTTCCCAATGGGCTGACCTGGAACACAATGACCACCGAGCAGCGTCTCGCAGTGATGGACAGCGAGCTGAGCATCGATCCCTTTGCCAAGGGATCGGGTGAAAACTTTCCCAAAGGCTGGGCAAACTGGACCCGGGACACCATCGAGAATTTTTTCCAGCCGGAACGGGCGACCCGCATGTCACCGCGTAATTTTGGCGCTACCTTCGAGGCCCAGGAGGATGTGGCCTCAATCTATTTGCAAACTGACCTGCGGGGCGACGTTTACAACCGTGAACTGCGCATGAATGTGGGATTGCGTTATTCAGAGACCGATGTAAGCATCGATAACTTCCTGCTGGTTGACGGGGAGTTTGAGTCCAACTCCAGTAAGGATTCCTACGAAAATCTTATGCCTTCCGTCAGCCTGGCTTACGATGTCTATAACGATGTGGTATTGCGCGCTTCCTACGGGAAAACCATTACGCGTTCGGCACTTACAGATATCGCTGGTAGCCTGGTCATTCCCAACGTCTTCGAGCCGCAGGCAAACAGCGGTAATCCAGGTCTTCTGCCAATGGAAGCGGATCAATACGACCTCACCGCTGAGTGGTACTTTGCCGAAGGCGCGCTGGTCAGTGTTGGGCTTTTCCAGAAGGATTTATCGGACACCACTACAAGCGAAACTGTGGTGGTTCCCTGGAGCTCTCTCGGTTTGCCCGATTCTGCTCTCGGGTCAAATCTCCAGGATGCAGAGGGTAATGTGGATCCGGATCTTCCGATCACTCTCTCCACCAAGGTCAATGAAGGTGATATCTCCTTCACAGGCTTGGAGATGGCCTATCAACAAAACTTTACCTTCCTGCCGGGGATATGGGGCAATTTTGGCACTCAGATGAGCTATACCCGGGTGGATACCGATGGCCAGGACTGGACTTCGAGATCCGGTGTGGATCACGAAGTATGGAATGTGCCAAAGTATGGCTACGCCGTTACAGGTTTCTGGGAGGATGAAGTTTTCACAGCCCGGTTATCCTGGACTTACAAGGACAGAACTGCCGTCGAGACCAATAACGACCCGGGGCGCGACCTGCAGCGCTGGCGTACCGGCGCGGGTTATCTGGATGCATCACTCAGCTACCATTTGACCGATTGGCTGGAAGTGCGTATTGATGGGACCAATCTCAATGATGAGAAGACCTACGAGTACTTCCCGGATCCCGATGGTATTTACAGTGGCAGTCGATCACGCAGGGATAACTTCCTGGAGAACGGTCGTACAATCACACTGGGTATACGCGGGTCTCTCTAAAAGCAGCTCCGTAATATTTCATCGGCAACGACCAAATAGATTAGGGCGGAGCACCGCGAGGACTTGGAGCGTCCCGCCCGATCTATTTGGTCATGAAGAGCCAGCGACTCTGGCAATCGCTCCCCATCAAAAATAACATGGCATTTATATCAGCAGAGCATTAATGGAGGACGTTAATACTTTGATTTCCAGCTTCTGCCAGTCGGCCAGTACCGCCAGCTCAAGCTCCGAGAAGCATAGGGATGCTTTGTCCATGTGGCGGTTTGGCGGTGCTCGATAAGCTGTGCAATTGTCTGCTCTTCTGCAATCGTTACAAGCTTCTCCTTCACTGTCTTCGCTACTAGAAGGCTCAGGAACTCGGTTTTCTTGTCAGATTTATCACTCGGCATGAGATATACAGTGTCACACATTTTTATTAATACATGAGTTCTATTAGCGCCTGGTCAACGAAGGAAAGCATAGGAGTCGCTCTGACGGCCAGAATGTGAAGATGATTGTAGTACTGAATGCGATGGCAAGAGATGGGACTTACTGGGGAGAGAGCGATGTCAAATAATCTGCTTGACATCACGGTCGCTTGTTAAATTTTGCGCTTGGCGCACCAACGCCATAGCGATGTGGCCCCGCACGGCTAATGCAGGGCCTGGATATTTAACTCAGATCGGGTGCTTTCAGTTTCCCGGAGCGAAGGTAGGTGGTGTGTGAGGGCATCATTTCTACTCGCTTCTGCACACCTGCGCGTATCTTGTTCAGGCGCGTGCGCAGTTCGTCCTCCGACAGCGTGTCCGCAACCGGGTGGTGACCTTCCGGCCGCAGCCCCTGACCGAACAGTACGGCAAACCAGCTCACTTCATTAAAGAAAGCGTTTTTGTCGGGCATGACTTCGCCGCGCAGGCGGAACATTTCCAGTTTTTCCTTCAGCGAGTCGGGAATCTCCATGTTTTTCACATAGCGCCAGAAGGGTGTGTCTTCCCGTTCCGTGACCGCGTAGTGGGCAACCAGAAAGTCCTTCGTCTCAATATATTCAGTTTGCATCTCGTGATTAAAACGGTTGCTGAGGAGATCGCTGATCTCGTTCTTCGGAAACAGTTCCAGCAATTGGAATATGGAGCGCTGGATCAGGTGGATACTGGTGGACTCCAGGGGTTCGAGAAAGCCGCTCGACAGCCCGATGGCAACGCAGTTTTTAACCCAGAATTTATTGCGAATACCGGTGGTGAATTTCAAGGTGCGCGGCTCGGCCAGCGGTTTGCCGTCGAGGTTGTTGAGCAGCTTGCTGGCGGCTTCATCGTCGCTGATATAGTGATCGCAGTACACATAGCCATTGCCGGTTCGGTGCTGCAGGGGAATGCGCCACTGCCAACCCTCTTCACGCGCGGTGGTGACCGTATAGGGAAAGATATCGCCGGTGTTTTCACTGGGTACCGCGGCGGCGCTGTTGACCGGCAGCCAGTGGCTCCAGTCGGTGTAACCGGTTTTGTAGACCTCCTCGATCAGCAGCCCCTTGAAGCCCGAGCAGTCGATAAACAGGTCACCTGCAACGGTCTGGCCGTTATCGAGCTGGAGGCTTTCGATGTAGCCGCTGTCGGGGTGTTGGGTGACATTGACAATTTTCCCTTCGATTCGTTGGGTGCCGCGTTGTTCGGCGTAGCGGCGCAGATAGGCCGCGTACAGGGTGGCATCAAAATGGTAGGCGTAGTTGATATCGGGCAGTAGTTTCGGGCCGGGTTGCGCCCCCACCCGCATAAACCGGTTCGCCTCGGCGGCGGCGGATTCGGCGTTAAAGGCGCTGAAGTTCAGTTTGCCGCCCTGGGCGCGCCAGCGCAGCCAGAAGTGCATAAAGTTGACGCCTTTCATATTGACGCCGATATTGCCAAACGGGTGAAAGTAACTGTGGTTCCGTGTTTTCCAGTCCTTAAATTCAATGCCCAGTTTAAATGTGGCTTTGGTTTCGCGGACAAATTCATCTTCGTCCAACCCGAGCATATTATTGAAGAGCTTGATCAGCGGAATAGTGGCCTCACCGACGCCGACGGTGCCGATTTGTTCGGATTCCACCAGGGTGATGTTATAGAGCTGGGTGCCCATGGCGCGAGACAGGGCGGCGGCGGTCATCCAGCCGGCGGTGCCGCCGCCGACAATGACAATGTTCTTTATTTTGTTTTGCATTATTAACTTACCGGGAAAAAGTGTTCAAGGTTTGAGGCCCTATTGCATCTCCATATAGGTTTGCGGGCTCAGGCTCGCAACTGGCTGCAGCAATCGGTACGGGGTGAGGGGCGCGCGGGTCAGATCCTTCTCGCGCTTATACCAGGACAACTGCGGTATCTAATGTTTCTCCCCCCTAATTTCTATACTTCTGCTGTAGTAAATCGCGTGAGTAGGCAGACTCACCCTTCGCGTGGCTGGGCCACCCCCGTGCGGCTTCCGAGGTAGCCGGATACTTTACCGTAAATTGGGCACTCTTGCTCCTCTCCGTCCCGCGCGAGCCAACGCCCATGAACTAACGGTACCCTCCCGGCTCCCCACTGAGGCCGAATTCTTGAAAACTCCAAACGGGCTCCCAGAAGCAAGCCATTCGTATACCTCTGGAAGCCTCATCAAGCATATTGACTTTTATTAATATTAAACAATAGGATTGGTGTCTACCTGCCCTCGAGCCTGATCGGGTGCATCGCCAGAGAATAAATCCCCGGAGAAACTTATGGAGCTTGGAGGGAAGCTTGAGGTCGGACGGTCGAGACGGGTTGCCCTCTATGTGACTTGCCTGGTGGATGTCATGCGCCCGAGTGTCGGTTTCGCGGCAATCAAGCTGCTGGAAGATGCGGGCTGCGAGGTCGTGATACCTGAACACCAGACCTGCTGCGGCCAGCCCGCCTACAACGCCGGCGGAGAAGCAGATGCAAAAGCCCTGGCCAGGCAGGTTGTCGAAACGTTCGAGCCCTTCGATGCGGTGGTGGTGCCCTCCGGCTCCTGCGCCGGCATGATCAGGGATCACTACCCCAAATTGCTGGCGGCGGAGCCCGAATGGCGGGATCGGGCGGCCGGATTGGCTGCCCGGACCCACGAGTTGACCAGCTTCCTGGTGGATGTCCTGGGGCTGGAATCCGTGGAAGCCGACTATAAGGGCACGGTTTGTTACCACGACAGCTGTGCCGGGCTCCGCGAACTGAACGTCAAACAGCAACCCCGCAAACTGTTGCGCAGTGTGCGGGGGGTAGAGATGCGGGAAATGGACGACGCTGAAGTCTGTTGCGGTTTCGGCGGCCTGTTTTGCGTCAAGTATGCGGACATCTCCAACCAGATGGTCAGCCGCAAGATGGACAATATCGAGGCCAGCGGGGCGGATACCTTGCTGGCGGGGGATCTGGGCTGCCTGTTGAATATGGCTGGCAAGCTGACCCGGCAGGGCAGCCGCGTCAAGGTCCGTCATGTGGCGGAAGTGTTGGCGGGCATGACCGACCTTCCCGCGATCGGCGAGGAGCACTAATGCAGCCGAGTTGTAATTCCTTCAAACAGCAGGCCGCGCAGGCCCTGCGGGATCCGAAACTGCAGGGTGCCTTTGGAAAGCTGGGCGACGGCCTGCAGGCGCGCCGGGCCGCGGCAGTGGGGCAGTTGCCGGAATTCGAAGCCCTGCGCGAAGACGCCCGCCGCATCAAGCGCCGGGTCATGTCGGATCTGGACACCTGGCTGGAGCAGTTCGAGCAGAAGGTGCGGGGGCAGGGCGGCCATCTGCACTGGGCCAGTACCGCGGACGATGCGCGCGAGGCGATCCTGGCAATCTGCCAAAGGGTGGGGGCGAAAACCGTCACCAAGGGCAAGTCCATGGTGACCGAGGAACTGGGGCTCAACGACTACCTCGTCGATCAGGGGATCACGCCGGTGGAGACGGACCTCGGCGAGTATATTCTGCAGTTGCGCCGCGAAGCGCCGAGCCACATCGTGATGCCCGCCGTTCACCTGGCGCAGGACGATATCGAGCGGACCTTTGTCGAAAGCCACCCGCAGCTGCCGCCGGACCGGGATCTCTCGACGGCGGAAAGCCTGGTGGCCGAGGCCAGGCAGGAGTTGCGCGAACTTTTTTTCAAGGCGGATGTGGGCATCACCGGCGCCAACTTCATGATCGCCGAGACCGGGTCCACGGTGATCGTCACCAACGAAGGCAACGGCGATTTGACCCAGACCCTCGCCAGGGTGCACGTGGTGGTGACCACCATCGAGCGGGTGATCCCCACGCTGGAGGATTTGTCGACCTTCCTGCGCCTGCTGCCCCGCTCGGCCACCGGCCAGGACGCCACCGCTTATGTCACCCTCTCCTCCGGCCCCAAACGCGAAGGGGATATGCACGGCCCGGAAGAATTCCATGTTGTGGTGCTGGATAACGGCCGCAGCGAGCTGCTGGGCGGTGAAAACCAGGACATTCTGAACTGCATCCGCTGTGGCGCCTGTATGAATCACTGCCCGGTCTATGGCGCCGTGGGGGGCCACGCCTACGGCTGGGTATACCCGGGCCCCCTGGGTGCAGCCCTCACACCCGCCCTGATCGGGGTGGAGAAATCCGCGGCTCTTCCCAACGCCTCCACCTTCTGCGGTCAATGCGTGGCCGTGTGCCCGGTAAAGATTCCCCTCACCGATATCATGCGGCGCTGGCGGGTGCGCGAGCACGGGCAAAAAATGACTTCGCCGTTGGCCCGCGCCGGTTTGAGCGTATGGGCCTGGCTGGCGTCCCGGCCGGCGCTCTATCGCAAACTCACCGGCCTGGCGGCATGGGGTATGGCGTTGTGCGGCGGCAGGCGGCGGCGCTTGTCCCGCATGCCGCTGGCCGGTGGCTGGACCCGGTATCGGGATTTCCCGGCCCCGGAAGGGGAGACTTTTCACGCGCAACTCGCGCGACGAAAGAAGCGCGCCTCGAAAACCGGCGCCGGGGGGCTTTGCCATGAGTAAGGCGCGCGAGCGGATTTTCGCCGCTATCCGGCGCAATAAAAAGCCGCTGGCCGATGCGCCTGTGGCCGGGGAGGGCATCGCTCATGCAGATACCATTCCTACCCATACCATCCCCGCCGGGACCCGACTGACGTCTGAGGCTCTGTATGCAGAGTTCGAACACCGGTTGTCTGCCGCTTCCGCCTCGGTGGAGCGGGTGGAATCGGCATCCGGGATACCCGCGGCGGTATGGCGCCATCTGTCGGATCGACAGCGGCGGGCGCAGTGCTTTGCCAATGGCTCCGCGGCGGAGCTGGACTGGGCCTCGGTGCCGGAGCTGGATATTCGCTCGGGAGCCGGGGATGCCGATACTCCGGTGTGTATCACCTCGGCGTTTCGCGGCATTGCGGAAACCGGCAGCTTGGTGCTGTTGTCGGCACCGGGGCACTCTTCGGCCAGTTATTTTCTGCCGGAATTGTTGATTGTGATCCTGTCGCGCCGGGATATCCTGGCCACCCAGGAGGCGGTCTGGGCCGACCTCCGGCGGCGCTCGGAAGAAATGCCGCGCACCGTTACTTTGGTTACCGGCCCCTCCCGGACCGGGGACATCGAGCAAAAAATCGTGCTCGGGGCCCATGGCCCCAGGCAGGTTCACGTACTGCTTGTGAATTAGTTCGCCACTGAGGTTCTGTGTGACAAAAAAAAGTTATCTGGTGCAAAAAACCTGCAACCGCCTGCTGGATCGGGTGGAAGCAGTCTTCGGGACGGACAGCCCCTACCTGCCGAGTGACCTGGCCCTCGCCACTGAGCTGGAGGTCAGCCGCACCACCCTTCGCGCGGCCCTGGAGCAATTGAACGGGAAGGGCCTGATCGAGCGGGACGGTGCCGGCAAGCGCGTGGTGCGCAAACCCGGGAAAGAGGATTACTACGATATCAGTACTGCGCCCGCCTCCAGGGAGGAAGTGGTGCAGAAGTATTTCCTGTCCCTGATCAACGACGGCAAGCTGTTGCCCGGCAGTCGTTTTTCGGAGTTGGAGCTGGCAAAACAGTCCGGCTGCAATACGGTGACAGTAAGGGAATTTCTGGTGAGGTTCTCCCGTTTTGGCCTGATTGAAAAGAAGCCCCGCTCCCAATGGCAGATGGTGGAGTTCGACGCTCGCTTCGCCGCGGAGCTGGTGGAGTTCCGCAAGGTGTTGGAGATGCGCGCATTGGTGAAACTCCTGGACTGTGATGACGATCATCCGGTCTGGCGGGAACTGGGCGAGGTGCTGACCCTGCACCAGGCGGTAAAGCGGGATTTTGACAGGCGCTACACTGAACTCCCCGTCCTGGATGCCAGGCTGCACCAGGCCCTGCAGTTGGGGATCAACAACCGTTTTATCAGCCAGTTCTTCGAAGTGGTGTCTTTTGTTTGCCACTACCACTATCAGTGGCACAAGGCTGGCGAGAAGGCGCGCTCGCGTGTCGCCGTGAATGAGCATATCGACCTGATGGTAGCCATTCTGGCCCGGGATGTGGCCGGCGCGGTCAGGGCCCTGGAGGTTCACCTGGATACCGCCGAGCGAACCCTGCTGGAATGTGCCACCCGGGTCCGTAGCGAGCTGGCGTAAGTCCAATACTATTGAGTTAGGCCACTTTTGGAGCCTGCTTGCAGGCGAATAGCTACGGAGCTCCGTTCTTGTTCGCCTGCAAGCAGGCTCCTGATATGGGCGCCAAGTCTTAATCCACTAGGCCGCAGGGGGCAGTCGGCAGAGATATTGTGCGTTGACTTAGCACTTGGGATTGGCTAGAGTTTTCTGGTTCTTTATAAATAAAAAACATAACGAAAACAAACGACAAAACGAATGGCTGCGGTGACGGTGTTCAACTCCAGGCCCGGACTCCGGCCTCGCCTGGCTCCGGATAGGGGTGGCGAAATGATCTGTCTCCGCGCAGGCTCAAGCAGGGAAAACGTCAAGATGACTGATAAGCGGTTTGTGTTGCTGCATCCCAGTGACAACGTGCTGGTGTGTTGTGCTCGCGTGACGGCCGGTGAATCCGTCGTGCTGGAAGGCAAGTCCGTCACCCTTCACACCGAGATCAATGTCGGGCACAAAGTGGCTCGCGTGGATATTGCGAAGGGTGCCCGGATTATCAAATACGGTGCGCCCATCGGTTCGGCCACGGACGATATCGCCTTTTCCCGGCACGTCCACCTGCACAATATGAAAAGTGACTATATTCCCAGCCACACCAGGGAAAGCAAGCAGGGGGAAGAGCGATGAAAGGCTATTTACGAGCTGACGGACGCAAGGGTATCCGCAACGTCCTGCTGGTAACCTACCTGGTGGAATGCGCCCACCATGTGGCGCGCACGATTGTCACCCGGGCCGACTCGGACAGTATCCAGTTGATAGGTTTTCCTGGATGTTATCCCAACGACTATTCACTCAAAATCATGGAACAGTTGTGCACCCACCCCAATGTTGGCGGCGTGGTGATCGTTTCTCTCGGCTGTGAAGGTTTTAATCGGGAGCGTTTAAGTAAAACGGTCAGTGAAAGCGGCCGACCTGTGAGCACTTTCGTGATCCAGGAATCCGGCGGAACCAGGCAGACCGTCGAGGCCGGACTTCAGGCTGTCGGTGAAATACAACGGGAAATCGCCAATGCCCCCATGGTTGATATGGGGGTGGAGGAACTGGTGGTCGGAACCATTTGCGGTGGCTCGGACGGCACCAGTGGCATCAGTGCCAACCCCGCTGTCGGCAGCTGTTTCGATATGCTGGTGGACAGGGGAGCGGCCTGCATTTTTGAAGAAACCGGCGAGTTGATCGGCTGCGAACAGATAATGGCGGATCGTGCCGTAACCCCGGAACTGGGCCGTGAAATTATAGAAGCCGTACAAAAGGCCGAAAACTATTATCGGGTGATGGGCTACGGCAGCTTTGCCCCGGGCAATGCGGAAGGTGGTCTGACAACCCTGGAAGAGAAATCCATGGGCGCCTATGCCAAATCCGGTGCTTCCCAAATTCACGGCATGATCAAACCCGGTGATATTCCCCCGCGGGGTGGCCTATACCTGATGGATGTGGTGCCCGACGGGGACCCGCTGTTCGGCTTTCCCAATATCGTGGACAGCGCCGAGATCGTGGAGATGATCGCTTCCGGTGCCCATATCATCCTGTTTACCACCGGCCGCGGTTCTGTAGTCGGCTCGGCCATTTCACCCGTGATCAAAGTCTGCGCGAATCCGGAGACCTACCGCAAGATGGCCGATGATATGGACATCAATGCGGGCAAGGTGATTGAAGGCCGCGCTGCCGTAGCCAGCGTGGGCGAGGAAATTTACCAGTTGGTATGCAATGTGGCCGGGGGTGAGAAAACAAAATCCGAAGCCCTGGGGCATCAGGAGTTTGTGTTGACCTATAAACAGTTCGAGCCCATCGGGCCCGCTTGCCTGCCCCGGCGCTAATCTGGGCAGTGTGGCGCCGGCACGGCGCTTAACGTTCATTTCAGGTAACTGCTCTCCCCTCTCCCGCTTGCGGGGGAGGGGCCGGGGGAGGGGGTGCTGAACGGTTCCCCTCTCCCTAACCCAGTGACTCGCGCCATCCATGGCGCTCGGCCTTCGGCCAGCTAAAGCTGCCCAAATCCGCTCCCGGCGGATTTGTCCCCGAAGGGGAGAGGGGACTGTTGGGGTGAGTAGTTACCATTTCAGAACGAGGGATAGAAGCGGTATGTTCGGAGAAAAAAGACGAATAGGGCAGACCGCGCTGGAGGTGACGGCACTCGGTTTTGGTGCGGCCACCCTGGGTAACCTTTATCACCCCATGCCCGATGAGGCGGCGAAAGCGGCCATCGAAAAGGCGTTTGCCGCGGGGCTCAACCATATTGATACCGCACCCTACTATGGGTTTGGCTTGAGCGAACGTCGCGTGGGGGATGCGTTGCGGGAGGTTCCCGCAAACGAGTATGTTCTGTCCACCAAGGTTGGCCGCCTTCTGGCCCCCTGCGACAAGGCCGAAGACAAGTACGGTTTCTGCTCACCGATGCCGTTCGAGCCTGTATACGATTATTCATACGACGGTGTAATGCGTTCCTATGAACACAGCATTCAACGGCTGGGACTGCCCAAAATAGACATCCTGTACATGCACGACATCGGCCGGGTCACCCACGGCCGCGACCACGAGCGCCTGTTCCGCGTTGCCATGGAGGGGGGCTACAAAGCCATGGCCGAGCTTCGTTCACAGGGCCTGGTGAGCGCCATCGGCCTCGGCGTGAACGAATACGAGGTGTGTGAGCAGGCCATGGACCACGCCGATTTCGATTGTTTCCTGCTTGCCGGGCGCTACACACTGTTGGAGCAGCAGGCCCTGGAGCGCTTTTTGCCCCGTTGTGTGGAGCGCAAGACCTCGATTGTACTGGGTGGTCCCTATAACTCGGGAATTCTGGTCACCGGTGTGAAACAGGAAGGCGCGATTTTCCATTACAACTACGAACCGGCGCCCCGGGAAATTATCGAGCGGGTCGCCCGGATCGAAGAAATGTGCCACGAGTTCGCCGTTCCGTTGCCTGCCGCGGCCCTGCAATTCCCCCTGGCGCATCCGGCGGTTGTCAGCGTGATTCCCGGGTTGAGTTCCCCTCGGCGCGTGGAGTCCGCGGTATCGCAAATGCAGGCGGCGATCCCCGGAGCTTTCTGGTCGGCACTGCAGGACGCCGGGTTGATCCATCCAGAGGCACCGTTGCCGGGGCAGAAAGGCTAATGTTACGCATCGATGCGCACCAACACTTCTGGCAGCTGTCGCGGGGTGACTACGATTGGTTGGGGCCGGAACTGGAAGTGTTGTACCGGGACTATCTCCCCGCGCATTTGCAGCCACTGCTGGTCGACGCCGGCGTCAGCAAAACCGTGCTGGTACAAGCAGCGGAAAGCGTCGAGGAAACGGAGTTCATGCTGCGCTTGGCCGACGGCACGGATTTCATAGCCGGCGTCGTGGGCTGGATTGATATGGAGAGCGAGAACGCTGTCGACACGCTCGATCGCCTGGCGAGGCATTCCGCCTTCAAGGGAATTCGCCCGATGATCCAGGACATCGCCGATACCCGGTGGATGCTCAAGCCGGAGCTGGAGTCTGTGTTTACGGCGTTGATTGAACGCGGGCTGACCTTTGATGCACTGGTGACCCCCAGGCATCTGCAATCACTCCTGATCCTGCTGCGGCGCTACCCCGATTTGAAAGTGGTGATCGACCACGGCGCCAAACCGGAAATTGCCACAGGCCGCACGACGGAATGGGCAGAGGATATCGCGCGTATCGCCTCGGAAACGTCGGCCTGCTGCAAGCTGTCCGGCCTGATGACCGAGGCGGGTGACAACCCAGGATTTGAAATATTGATGCCCTATATGGACCACCTGTTGGCGTGTTTCGGCGCGCACCGGTTGATGTGGGGCAGTGATTGGCCGGTGCTGGAACTGGCGGGGAATTACCCTCAGTGGCTGACTTGTGCGGAGCAGTTTGTCGCTCCATTGAGCGAAACGCAGCAGCAAGCCATATGGGCAGGAAATGCCGAGCGATTCTACCATCTGCAAGTGTGAGCGGGATTTTTTTCGGATTGGTAACTACTCGCCTTCGGAACTCGGGATTCGGGAGTCGGAAAAAGAATACCGGGGCTTGATGCGAAGGCCCTGATACCGGGAGCCGTTCGAGAAACATTTGCCGATGAGGCTGTTGAACGAACGGCTACCGGTAGCAGGGCCGCCCAGGCCTGACTTAGTGATGCGAAGCACTGATACCGGGAGCCGTTCGAGAAAAGCGCCTGCGGCGGATAAACAGACCGATGAGGCTGTTGAACGAACGGCTCCCGGTAGCAGGGCCGCCCAGGCCTCGGCTTAGTGTCACAGGGGGGAGCAGTTACCCGGATTGAAGACTTATTGGGAGGGCTATAACGTGGGACAACGTCTACTGGGAAAAACCGCCGTCATTACGGCCGCCGCAGCCGGCATTGGCCGCGCCTGCGTAGAGGCCTATGTGGCCGAAGGGGCTACGGTTTGGGCCGCGGATATCAACGAACAGGCCTTGGAACAACTGCAGTCCGCCCTGCCGGCTGTCAGAGTGAAAGTGCTGGATGTCATGAAAGGTGACGATATCCGCGCGTTTGCCGATGAAGTTGGTGCGATTGATATTCTGTTTAACTGCGCTGGTTTCGTTCACAACGGTAGCATTTTGGATTGTGACGAACAGGACTGGGACTTTTCTTCCAACTTGAATGTCAAATCCTGTTACCAAATGATCCGGGCATTTTTGCCCAGCATGATCGACAACGGCGGCGGTAGCATCATCAACATGGCCTCCATAGCCAGCAGTCTTAAAGCCGTACCCAACCGTTTTGCCTACAGCACCACCAAGGCCGCGGTGATTGGTTTGAGCAAGTCCATCGCCTGCGACTTCGTCAAGCAGGGCATCCGCTGTAATGCGGTTTGCCCCGGCACCGTGGACACCCCGTCATTGCAGGCGCGCCTGAACGCCTTTGATGATCCGGTTCAGGCCCGCAAGGACTTTGAAAACCGACAGCCCATGGGGCGCCTGGCCCGCGCGGAGGAAATTGCGGCGCTCCTGGTATACCTGGGGTCCGATGAATCCAGCTACACCACCGGGGTGGCCCATGTCATTGACGGAGGCTGGTGTAACTGACGCTGGTAATCATTCTTAAAAATATAATAAAGAGGATTTGTCATGACCACAGTAGAAGCCACGGAAGCCAGGGTAACGTCAACGGCTGAGAAGACGGAGCTGGTCCCAGGTTCCGTATTGATTCCTTTCGTTCTCGTGACCTGCTGTTTTGCCCTGTGGGGATTCGCCAACGATATCACCAATCCCATGGTGGCGGCGTTCCAGAAAATCTTCCTCACCGGCGCAACCGAGGCGACCTGGATACAGGTGGCGTTTTACGGCGGTTACGGTGTCATGGCTTTTCCGGCAGCGCTGTTTATTCGCCGGTTTTCCTACAAGGCTGGCATTCTCCTGGGACTCGGGCTGTATACCATCGGGGGCCTGCTGTTTATTCCCGCCAGTTCGATCGGGGAGTTTTATCCCTTCCTGTTGGCCTATTTCGTGATTACCTGCGGCCTGTCATTTCTGGAGACCACCGCCAATCCCTATATCCTGTCCATGGGGCCGGCAGAGAGCGCCACCCGCCGCCTGAATCTGGCCCAGGCGTTCAATCCCGTTGGTTCGCTGATCGGTATGTATATCGCCTCGCAGTTCATCCTGGCCAGGCTGGACGCACGTGGCAGGGAAGCACGGGAGCTTCTGCCCGCGCAGGAGTTTGAGGCCGTAAAAGCCGCCGACCTCGAAATCGTCAGCCAGCCTTATATCATGATAGGACTTGTGATTGCGGTGTTGTTCGTGCTGATCGCATTGATGAAAATGCCGAATCACAAAGCGGCTGCAATGACGGACGCGAGCCTGAAGGCGATCTTCGGGCGCCTGCTGCGATCGAAAAAATACGTCGAAGGCGTGGTGGCGCAAATGCTTTACGTGGGCGCTCAGATCATGTGCTGGACCTTTATTATCCACTACGGCACGGAAGTATTCATGGCCGAGGGGATGATGGAAAAGGACGCCCAGATATTGTCCCAGCAATACAATATCGCCGCCATGGCGATTTTCTGTGCCAGTCGTTTTATCTGCACCTTCCTGTTGAAGTTTATTCACCCGGGCGCGCTGCTGATGTACCTGGCCGCGGGTGGGGTAGGCCTGTCGCTGGGAGTCGTCTTGCTCGGAGGGCAGGGCGGACTTTACTGCCTGGTGGGCATTTCCGCCTGCATGTCGCTGATGTTCCCCACCATCTATGGAATCGCCCTGAAAGGCATTGACGGGGACGATGCCAAATTCGGCGCGGCCGGTCTGATTATGGCCATTGTGGGCGGGACCTTCCTGCCCATGTTGCAGGCCGGAGTGATTGACAATTGGAATATGGGCTTTGTCAGCGCGGTGGAAGCCTCATTTACACTGCCCTTATTATGCTTCGTGGCGATCGCCGTCTATGGCTACAGAACGGCGAAAATTCACGATGCCAGCCCGTACTGATGATTTAGGTTCGAAGTTCACTAGCAGAGGTTGATTACTATGAAATTATTGCGTTTTGGTGATGTGGGACAGGAAAAGCCCGGCATGCTGGATGCCCAAGGCAATGTCCGCGATCTGTCGGGCCACATCAAGGATATCAATGCTGAATTCCTCAGCAGCGAAATGTTTGCCCGCGTACAGGATCTGGACCCCTCCAGCCTGCCGCCGGTGGAAGGTGACCCTCGCATTGCCGAACCGGTTTCCGGTGTGGGGAAATTTATCTGTGTGGGCCTGAATTACGCCGATCACGCCCGCGAGTCCGGCATGGAAGTGCCGCCCGAGCCCGTATTGTTTATGAAAGCCACCTCCGCCATCACCGGTCCCTTCGATCAGGTTCAGCTTCCACCCGGGTCACAGAAAAGTGACTGGGAAGTGGAGCTGGGTGTGGTGATCGGCCGGGAAGCCAAATACGTGTCCGAAGCCGACGCCATGGATTATGTGGCCGGGTTCTGTGTCGTCAATGACCTCTCCGAGCGGGAGTATCAGCTTGAACGGCAGGGCCAGTGGGTGAAGGGCAAGGGGTGTGACACATTCGCCCCCATAGGCCCCTACCTGGTGACGCCGGAAGACGCCGGTGATGTGGAAAATGCGGGTATCTGGTTGGAGCTGAATGGCGAGCGGGTCCAGGACGGCACCACTGCCACCATGGTGTACAAGGTGCCTTTCCTGGTGCACTACATCAGTCAGTTTATGAGCCTGCAACCTGGTGACATTATCAGCACCGGCACGCCGCCGGGAGTGGGCCTGGGTATGAATCCGCCCCAATTCCTGAAGGAAGGCGATGTAATGCGTCTGGGAATCGACAATCTGGGTGTACAACAACAGAGCGTGATTCGCTACGGCAAATAACGCCTCTCAGTGGTCCGGCGGTTATATGGAATGGCTCATGTTCTATAGAACCGCCGGGCCTGTGAGGAAAATGGTGAAAGGAGTCGAAGGGGAATGGCCCTTTCGACTTTGCCGGGCGGCGGCGAAGAGAATCTGTGGATGCCGCGGAACCCGAGGATTTCGTTACCCGGAGGGTTCACCAAGAGCAACTTCCTGGTGGCCTTCAGTCAAAATGGGGAACTTTGTTGCCTTAAGCAGTCACCCCGCCTTATAGGCTTGCTAGCCACAATCACGTGTTATAGTATGACAAATAATATATAAAAATGTTAACGATAACTTGAATTCTCGCTCGTAGAGGCGTGTCCCGGGAGAGGGGTATCCTTTCCTTCCGACCCGGTAGTAAATATAAGAATAGCGATAGAGGGAAAGCGAAATGTCCAAGCGACTCGTTCTGATGATTTCGGCCGCCTTGCTGGGGGCCTGTCAACAGAAAGTGGATCAACACCAGGCTCCGGCCTCTGTCGACACCGCGACCTATACCAACCCCATCATCCACGCCGATTATTCGGACCCGGATGCGGTCCGCGTGGGCGACGACTTCTACATGGTCTCGTCCAGTTTCAACAGTGCGCCCGGCCTGCCCATTCTGCACTCCCGGGATCTGGTCAACTGGCAGTTGATCGGGCACGTCTTCCAGCAGCAGGTACCGCTTGACGTCTTTGCCAGGCCCCAGCACGGCAAGGGCGCCTGGGCACCCAGCTTCCGATACCACGACGGCAAGTTCTGGGTTTTCTACCCGGACCCGGATTTCGGCATTTACGTCACCACCGCCGAGGACCCGACCGGCCCCTGGAGCGAGCCAAAGCTGATCCTGGAGGGCAAGGGTATCATCGATCCCGCGCCCCTCTGGGACGACGACGGACAGGCTTACCTGCTGCATGCCTGGGCAGCCAGCCGGGCCGGTTTCAACAATGTGATCACCCTGCACAAAATGTCCGCGGACGGCACCAAAGTGCTGGACGAAGGCAAAGTCATCATCGACGGCGGCGACTACCCCCTGCACCACACGGTGGAAGGGCCCAAGGTCTACAAGCGCAACGGCTACTACTATGTGTTCGCGCCGGCCGGCGGCGTGGAAATGGGCTGGCAGACGGTGTTCCGCGCCCGCGATATCCAAGGGCCCTACGAGCACCGGGTGGTGCTCGCCCAGGGGAATACCGCCATCAACGGTCCCCACCAGGGGGCCTGGGTGACCACGCCGGGCGGCGAGGACTGGTACCTGCACTTCCAGTACAAGGAGGCCTACGGTCGTATCGTTCACTTGCAGCCGATGCAATGGAGGGACGACTGGCCGGTGATCGGCGCCGATGAGGACGGCGACGGCAAAGGCGAACCTGTCCTGACTTACAGAAAACCCGACGTTGCGCAGCCGTCGACCGATTTCCGCATAGCCACCAGTGACGAATTTGGTTCGGTAAAACTCGGGCCCCAGTGGCAGTGGAATGCCAACTGGCAGGACGACTGGTATTCCCTCGGGGACCGCGAGGGCTGGCTGCGGCTCGCGGCCCAGCCGTTGCCGGCGGATGCCAAGGTCCCGAACCTGTGGGAAATGCCCTCCCTGCTGCTGCAGAAATTCCCCGACCGGGAATTCCAGGTGACGACGAAACTGCAACTGGGCGGCGAGCAGCCCCTGGATGCCGGACTGCTTATTTACGGCTACGACTACGCCTGGCTGGGCTTGCGCAGCGGTGACGCCGGCTACCAACTGGTTCATGAGGTTTGCCCCGGCGCGATGACGGGGTGTGTACTGCGGGAAACGGTGGTGGCCAATCTGAAAGAGCCGGTGATCGAAGTACGTGCCACCGTAAGGGAAGAGGGACGGGTGCTCTTCGCCTATCGAACCGGAGGCGAAACCTTTACCGATTTCAACGAAGGCTTTCTGGCCAAGCCGGGGCGCTGGGTTGGGGCGCATTTTGGGATTTTTGCGCGATCCGGCTCCCCGACCGGTGGAGGATATGCCGATTTTGATTACGTAAGGGTACAGGAAAGCCTGTAGTGAATAGCAGCTCGGTCGTGCCCGGTGCGCGATTTATCGAAGTGATGAAACAATAATGAGGGAAATCCATGTCTATGCTCCGTAGTCTGTCTCTGATTGTGGCGCTTGTGCTTCCGGCCTGCGCCGCTACAGCTGAATCCGAAAATGCCGGCCCCAACCCGCCGGGCCGCTGGGACGCCCCCAGTACCGGCAATCCCTTCGTCCCCGGCTACTGGGCCGATCCCACCATCATCGTCCACGATGACACTTTCTATATTTATGTCACCACCGACGGCCCCGGCTGGGGTGCGAACGAGCTGACGGTCTGGCACTCGAAGGATTTTAAAAACTGGAAAAATACAGTGCTCAATTGGCCCGCCCGCGATGACAACTTTACGAATGTCTGGGCGCCCGACGTCATCGAAGGGGCCGATGGCCGCTTCTACATGTATATTTCCATCAATCATGAAATCTGGGCCGGTGTCGCCGACCATCCGCTCGGGCCCTGGCGCAATGCCCTTGATAAGGACAAGCCCTTCATCGCCCGCGATTTCGATCCCGAGGTACACCACATCGACGCCAATGCCTTTATCGACGACGACGGCCAGGCCTATCTGTACTGGGGCTCCGGCTGGGAATGGGAACGCGGCCCCGGTTACGTCGGCTTGCTCGCCGATGATATGGCTTCCTTCACGAAACCACCTCGCCGCACTCACCCGCCGCACTTTTTCGAAGGCCCTTACATGCTCAAGCGCGACGGCCGCTATTTCCTGATGTACAGCGATGGCAAAGTCTCCGAGCCGAGTTATAAAATCCGCTACAGCTATTCGAAATCCCCGACCGGCCCCTGGACCGAGCCGGAACAGAGCCCGATTCTGGTCACCAGCGCCGACCGCACCGTCTTCGGTCCCGGCCACCATTCGGTGCTCCAGTGGAAAGGGGATTACTACCTCGTCTACCACCGCGACGCCAACCCGTTCATGGGCATGGCCCATCGCCAGCTGTGTATCGACCGCCTGGTCTTTAATAAGGACAATCTCATTGAGCGGGTGGTGCCGACCCATCGCGGCGCTTTTCCCCAGGTGACGGACGAGCAACAGCCGGCCAATCTTGCATTCGGCGCGAAAGTCACAGCCTCCTCCGCGGCGGAAAACTACGAAGCCGAACGTCTCGTCGACGACAATTACGGCACGCGCTGGTCGGCCGCCGAGAGCGACGAGTCACCCTCTCTCACGATCGACCTGGGTGAAGTAAAAACCACCCGCCGTATCGAGATTTTCCCGGAGTATGCAACCAAGTATTACAAGTACAGGGTCGAAACCTCAAGCGACGGCAAGCGTTGGAAAGGCCACAGCGATTCCGGCACGACCGCCTCGCGCGGTATGCCCTGGGTGCATGAAAAAAACACCGACGCCCGTTATGTCAGGGTCTCACTGCTCCCCGGCAAGGATGTTGACGCTCCGCGCCAGTCGCTTTGGGAGGTGAAGGTCTATTGATCCGTCGGGTTTATCGGTCTGATCAACTCATAACGGATGCATGTGTGGAGCGAACCGGCGTAAATTTCTAACTCAAGTTTCGGAGTTCGAGGTGCTGTCCGATGGCACAAGCCGGGGCGGGGTACGCCTTTCTGGGACTGTCTGCGGGAGGGACCTCGCGGACAAGCCTACAGGGATGTATTTAGGGGGGCGCCTAGCCCGTGTCCCAGAAAGGTCTACCCCCGCCCCGGCTCCCGGAATTAAATCCCGAAACTCGAGTTTCAAAAGCAAGGCAATCGCAATGAATTTCCCATCAGCAATTCGCACTGCCGGTAACTGGTGGATTGCATACCCCGGTATCGCTCTTGCCATGCTCGGCGTCCTCCTGCCTTCACCTGCCACGTTCGCCGAAGTCTTCACGACTGCGAGCGACACGCCCCCAAAATCCGAATACCGCTCCACCCGCATCTGGGCTCCCTATGACGGCATGACACCATCGGTCCCCCGTCAGCCCGATTACTTTGCGGTCCCTTTCATGTCCGTATCCGAGGCGCCATCCGACGGATCCATGAAAATTGCCGGAGATGATCAAGCGGCCCCCATCTACTACAGCGCGGCGGACGCCAAGGTCGTGGAAATTGCCGCCAATGCCCTACGTGACAACATCCGGCGGGTTACCGGCTTATTGCCCAGGGTTTCCACCGAGGCGCCTGCGGCCCCCACCGCCATCCTCATCGCAACGGTGGGGTACCAATCCCGGTTTACAGACCATCCGGGTCTGGATGGTTGATGCCGGCGTGGTTCTCGATAAACTGACCGTCGAGATCGCCTCCGGCACCTCCGAAGTCGAGGATCTCAGTGAGCGAGAATAATCGAGGCTGACAAGCGAGTATGCATTATGGATCGACGTAATTTTCTCAAGGCAGCTCCGCTGCTCGGCGCCGGAGCCCTGGCGGCGCCCCGGTTGCAAGCCGTGGATATCCCGGAAAGAGGTGTTATCACTGACCATCGGCGGTATTGGCTGGATTTGCTCGATCGAATCTCCAGGCCATTGCTGGAAGCCGGCAGTACAGGGCAATTGAAAAGTACCATGCGGGTGGAAACCACCACGGGGTCCAAGACCAAACCCTCTACCTACCTGGAAGGCGTGGGGCGCCTGCTGGCTGGCATCGCTCCCTGGCTGGAATCGGACTCCGGTGGCACGGCGGAAATCGAACTTCGCAACCATTACCGGGATCAGGCCGTTGCCACTGTAGCGGCCATTGTCGATCCGCAGTCACCGGACTACCTGTTTGACCATATGGAACCGCAGATGCTGGTGGATGCGGCTTTTCTGGGTCATGCCTTTTTGCGCGCTCCACGGCGGCTTTGGCACTCGCTTCCCGCACAGACGCAGCAGCAGGTCGTCAGTTGTTTCCAGGCCACCCGCGAGGTAAATCCGTATTACTCGAACTGGTTACTGTTCAGTGCCATGATCGAGGCCTTCCTGCTGGCAAACGATTTGCCCTTTGACATTATGCGAATCAATCTGCCGGTGAAAAAGCATCAGGAGTGGTACCTTGGCGACGGTATCTACGGCGACGGTGAAGAGTTCCACTGGGATTATTACAACAGCTTTGTCATTCAGCCCATGTTGATGGACATTGCCACAGTGATGCGGGACAAGAATAAAATCGCCGCGGAAGAGGTGGAGACCCTGAGCCGCCAATTCAGTCGCTATGCGGCCATTCAGGAGCGGCTGATATCGCCCGAAGGCACCTACCCGGCGATCGGCCGATCCATTGCCTATCGAATGGGCGCTTTCCAGCACCTGTCACAGGCCGCCCTGCAGCACCGCTTGCCGGAGGAGATCAAGCCAGCCCAGGTGCGGTGTGCGCTGACTGCGGTCATGGATCGCCAGATGACGGCGCAGGGGACCTTTGACGCAAACGGCTGGTTGCAAATCGGGTTTTGCGGTCATCAGAATGCGCTGGGTGAATATTACATATCCACCGGAAGCCTGTATCTCTGCAGCACCGGCTTGCTTGCGCTGGGCCTGCCTGTCAAAGACCCTTTCTGGGCCGATGACGACGAACCCTGGACGGCCGTGAAAATCTGGAGAGGTGAAAACCTTCCAGCCGATCACGCGTTGTGATTCCAGTCATATGCGGTTCGCTTACACGAAGATAACGTAAGGACACCTCTAAAAAACGTCTCCCGTCACCCCCGCGGAGGCGGGGGCCCAGTAACCGCGGAGTTCTGGATTCCCGCGTGAGCTTCGCTGCTCTGACGAGTCGCGGGAATGACGATTTTTAGAGATGCCCGCAGATACTGAGTGAAGGTTGTAGGTGTGGATACGCTTCGCTTACCCATCCTACAGATTGACTGAGTGCCATTCGGCAAGAAAGTCAGCTAGAGTAAATCTTACCATTTGATGCTGGAGAGGCATTGTTGAACAACAATAATCGAGCCAAGCGAGCCACCGTCACCATTCACGACGTCGCCCGCCACGCGAAAGTCTCCTCGATGACAGTGTCCCGGGTGATCAATGGGCAGCCCAACGTCCGCGAGGCGCTTCGCCAACGTGTTTTGGAATCGATCAAGGAACTCGATTACACGCCCAATATTGCCGCGCGGTCAACTCGCATCGGTTTGGGGGCGACGAGGATCGGTATCCTGTTCTCGAACCCTTCAGAGAGTTATCTGAGCAAGATCATGGTGGGGAGCCTCGAGCAGTCGCGTAAACTGGGCTGTCAGCTGATCCCCGAATATTGCGCCGGGCTAAGTTCGCAGAAGAAGGCGGTCGATCGCCTGGTCGAGGCGGGGGTGGAAGGGGTCATACTTCCGCCCCCGCTGTGCGATTCCGAATCGACGGTGCGGATGTTGACCGGCCTGGACATTCCCGTAGTGGCACTGGCAACCGCCAGACCGCTTCCGGAGGTGTCCGCGGTATATATCGACGACTACCGGAGCGCGATATCGATAACCCGTCATCTCATCAAGCTGGGGCACCGGAAAATTGCCTTCGTCAAGGGCGATCCGGCGCACACCCCCTCGGAATGCCGGCTGGAAGGCTTTCTCAAGGCGATGGATGAGGCCGGTCTGACGGTACCTGAGAACTGGATTGCTCCCGGCCGTTTCACCTACAAATCCGGTTTGGCAGCGGCGGAGATGCTATTGAGCGGGGACGAAACGCCCACCGCCATTCTCGCTTCCAACGACGACATGGCGGCGGCCGTCATTTCTGTAGCGCAGGGCCGTGGAATTCGCGTCCCGGAAGAGCTGAGTGTGGCTGGTTTTGACGATACGCCTATTGCCAGCATTATCTGGCCGGACCTGACCACGATACACCAGCCGATAACCGCCATGGGCAGCGCTGCGGTTTCGATCATCCACAAGATGGTCAGTGATCTGAGGAAGGGTGGGGCGTTGAAACCCATTCACCAGCGCATGACATACAAACTTGTCAAGCGCCATTCCTCAGGCAAGGCGCTGTCCTGATGGAGTCCCTTTTCGCCGGTTTTTCGTGAAATGCAACAACCGGTCTACGGAGGAAGCCGGATCTGGACAACAAAATTCTATAAAGGCCTCAAACAGCAGAAAATTTTCCGGGAATGAGGAATTAAGTGCCAAAAAGGGCTTATCAAATGTTTCAATATTATTTATAGTATTGTAACAATGAAGATATAAAAGGTGGGCCGGGCTTACGTTTCCCGGACCTCGAACGTCGGTCCGGTTTGCGGATCCGGCGTTTTTTACCACCGAATCTGTTATCGATAACAATAATTTGAACGGTTTGAGCCGATACCGGAGCGCGACAGCCCCGCCGGAGCTGCCGGATGAGAGGAGCCATTCATGACCAAACCAGGCATTCCAGACAAGTCCGCACAGGGCACCCTGCCACATAATTCCAGTGGAAGACATTGGGCGTTGGGGCGGGTGGTGCGAGCCGTGGCAGCGCCTTTCGCGCTCCTGGTATGCAGCTGGGGCATGCCCGCGCTGGCGCAGGAGGAATTGATTGTCTACCCGCCTCCGGCGCCGCCGGTTTTCTATTCACACCTCAACGATGATTTCACCGTGCGGGTACGCAAACCCGGCGGGACCTGGCAAGACCTGTATGAATACAATGTGATGGTCGACCTGGACAAGCCGCAGGCCGCGACCATGGTCCGCTTCGATATGGACGGACCGGTAGAGGTGTCCGTACGCAAGAACAACGGCGACTTTCGCAATGTGCGGGTGCGGCCGTTGGCGGCGGGCATCAAGGCGAAGATCGGCCGTTTCGGCCACACCGCCACGTTTACCATTGATCGGCCGCGCAAGTTGTCCGTCGAATTCGACGGCGACCGGCTCCACAATCTCCATGTCATCGCCAACCCCATCGAGACGCAAAGGCCCGATCCGGAGAGCCCGGACATTATCTGGTTCGGCCCCGGTGTGCACGAACCGCCCGAAAATGAAAAGGGGTTTCGTATCCCTTCGAATAAAACCGTCTATCTGGAAGCCGGTGCCCTGTTGCGTGGGCCCATAGTTCTCGACCGGGTGGAAAATGTGAAGGTCCTGGGCAGGGGCATGCTCGACAAGCCGCAGCGAGGATTCGAGGTTACTTTTTCCAAGAATATCGTCATCGATGGGCCGACGGTGCTGAACCCCAAACATTACACGGTGTTCTGTGGCCAGTCTTCGGAGCTTGTCATTCGCAACCTGAAAACCTTCAGTGCCGATAAATGGTCCGATGGCCTGGATTTCATGAGCTGCTCCGATGTGGAGGTGGACGATGTCTTTCTGCGCACCTCGGACGACAGCATCGCCATCTATGGACACCGCTGGGATTACTACGGCGATGTGCGGAATTTCCGCGTCACCAATTCGGTCCTGTGGGCCGACGTCGCGCACCCCATCAACATCGGCATACACGGCAATGCCGAGGAGGGCAGTGAGGGCGAACTGATCGAAAACCTGCTGTTTCAAAATATCGACATCCTCGAACACGACGAGGACGATCTCACTGCCCAGGGCACCATGGCGATCAACGTCAGCGACAGGAACCTGGCCCGCAACGTACTTTTCGATACGATCCGGGTGGAGGATTTCCAGGAGGGCCAGCTGCTAACCCTGGGCGTGGTCTTCAGTGAAAAATACAGCGCAGCACCTGGGCGCGGGGTCGAAAATGTCACCTTTCGCAATATCAGTTACAACGGCCCCAATATCAAGGCATCGGTTCTCGCCGGCTACGACGAGGAGCGCGCTATACGCGGAGTGCTCTTCGAAAATTTGCAAATCAACGGGCGCAAAGTGCGCAACGCAGATGAGGCGAATCTGGATATTCGCGGCCATGTTTCCGGAGTAGAGTTTCGTTGATACTTTGCCCGCCCCCGTCGACGAGCATGGCCAGGCGTTCCAGGGCATTAGTCGTGAGCGTGCAGAGCGCGGGTAAGGGGCGATCAGCGGCAGTTGGGAGCCACCTGTAATCTCCGAACCGCGGAATAAAATCGAAGAGTCAGGTGGGATATTGATCAACTTGGTCCAATGCCGAGGCGGAATGTAGAGAATTTTCCTAAATAAAAGAAAGGCATTTGGGGCTTGTTAAAAGGGGTTTCCTTATTATTGGTAATGCAATAATGTACAGGTAAGGAAGCTTTTCTGGGTAAGTCACCAGTTCCAGAATCCATCCCCGGTTCAGATGAGCGGGTAAAAATGATGGTTTCTGATATCGATAACAAAAAAGGCGATTTTCCGAATATTCAGGCCCCGGGAGTCGCTTAAATCAAAGTATCGGGCGCGGCTACGCGTTCCAGGACTATAGAAGAGCGTGTGGGGAGCTGTTCATGACCGAGCCGGGCATTTCTGTCAAATCCGAGAGAGGCGCTTTGCCCAACCACGGCGCGAATGGAGAACGGCGCGTGTTGGGGCGGCTGCAGCTCATGGCAGCGTCATTCGCGCTCCTGACAGGCAGCTGGAACGCGCCGGCGCTGGCACAAGAGGAGTTGATTGTCTACCCGCCTCCGGCGCCGCCGGTTTTCTATTCACACCTCAACGATGATTTCACCGTGCGGGTACGCAAACCCGGCGGGACCTGGCAAGACCTGTATGAATACAATGTGATGGTCGACCTGGACAAGCCGCAGGCCGCGACCATGGTCCGCTTCGATATGGACGGACCGGTAGAGGTGTCCGTACGCAAGAACAACGGCGATTTTCGCAATGTGCAGGTGCGGCCGCTGGCTGCGGGTATTGAAGCGAAGATCGGCCGTCTCGGCCACACCGCCACGTTTACCATCGATCAGCCGCGCAAGTTGTCCGTCGAATTCGATGGCGACCGGCTCCACAATCTTCATGTCATGGCCAACCCCATCGAGACGCAAAGGCCGGATCCGGAGAGCCCCGACGTTATCTGGTTTGGTCCCGGCGTGCATGAATTGCCGGAAGGGCAGGAAAGCTTTCGTATCCCCTCGAACACAACGGTCTACCTGGAAGCCGGCGCGCTGTTGCGCGGCCCCATACTCCTAGATCAGGTGGAGAATGTGAAAATTCTCGGCCGGGGTATGCTCGACAGGCCCGATCGGGGGTTCGAGGTCACCTTTTCCAAGAACATCCTTATCGACGGGCCGACAGTGCTCAATCCCAAGCACTATACGGTGTTCTGCGGCCAGTCCGAGAAGCTGGCCATCCGCAACCTGAAAACCTTCAGCGCCGACAAATGGTCCGATGGCCTGGATTTTATGAGCTGCTCCGACGTGGAGGTGGACGACGCCTTCCTGCGCACCTCGGACGACAGTATTGCCATCTACGGACACCGCTGGAAATTCTACGGAGATGCGCGGAATTACCGCGTTACCAATTCGGTTTTGTGGGCGGACGTAGCACATCCCATCAATATCGGCCTGCACGGTAATGCCGAGGAAGGCAGTGACGGTGAGGTGATCGAAGACCTGGTGTTCCGCAATATTGACATCCTCCAGCATGATGAGGACGACCCCAATTACCAGGGGGCGATGGCGGTCAGTAACAGCGATCGAAACCTGGTGCGCAATGTGCTCTTTGAAGATATTCGGGTCGAGGATTTCCAGGAGGGCCAGCTGCTCAATCTGCGCGTCGTTTTCAACGAAAAATACAGCGGAGCACCTGGGCACGGAATCGAAAATGTAACTTTCCGAAACGTCAATTACGCCGGCCCCAACATGCATACATCGATCGTGGCTGGCTATGACGAGGAGCGCGCTGTCCGCGGCCTGTTGTTTGAGAACCTGAGAATCAACGGGCGCAAGATGCGCAGCGCGGCTCAGGCGAACCTGGGCCTGGGCGACCATGTTTTCGATGTGAGGTTTCGGTGATTGCTCATGGGGGCAGAGCTGAGACTGCAGAAATAAATTTGGTCGTAAAAAAAAGTTGCTAATTGATGTATCGTGAGTTAAGGTCATATTATAATATAAATATGCTGTAATAGAGTTATAAGAAAGGCGTTCCGAGCGGCAGCGGTCACTGTCGCTTCCTGAGGCTCTGAAAGCCGATTGCGATCCCAGTGAGATGGGAAATTTAAATGCCGGTTTTGTTAACGATAACAGCTATTTCAACAATTTGAGCCGAAGTGCCGAATCTTTGCCCCCCGGGCAAAAAGGCTGGGTCAATAAAACGCGGACGCCGCTACGGGCGTTCCTATAACTTTCTGTTCGCCTCCGGCGAGCACCCCCGCTGTTCACCACAAGAAGACGATGAGGAGATAGCAAAATGATAATAAAGTACAAAAAACTCTCCGCCGCTATTGCGGCCTACACCTCGCTAATGGCGATGTCGGCGACGACCTTCGCCCAGGAAGCGGTTTCCGAGGACGAGAAGGATCCGGCGCAGTTGGAGGAGGTTACGGTTACCGGAATGCGCCAGAGCCTTGAGACTTCCGTGGCCATCAAGAAAAACACGATGGAGATCGTCGATTCCATCACCGCCGAGGACATCGGCAAGCTGCCCGACCCGAACGTGGCCGAAACCCTCACCCGCATTCCCGGCGTCCAGGGCTACCGCTACGGTGGCGAAGGCGCCTCTCCGTTCGGCGAGGGCAGTGGCTTGACCATCCGGGGACTCTCGGGGCAGACGGCCTCGCGGGTGGACGGGCGGGCCTATTTCACTGCCGGCGGTCGCGAATTCAATATCGAAGGGGCGATCCCGGGCATGATCGCCGGCGTCGATGTGTACAAGAACCCGTCGGCCGAGCATATCGAGGGCGGCATCGGCGGCCTGGTCAATATCAAGACGCGAAAGCCGCTGGATTTCGACGAGCGTACTTTCAACGTCGCGGTTTCGAACCGCTACAACGATTTATCCGAAGGTAACAGTCCGGAGTTTTTTGGTCTGTATGCCGATCGCTGGCAGACAGACTTTGGCGAGATGGGCCTGATGATCGCCGGCAACTATCAGGAGAGCCACAACCGTTCGGACTCCGATCCCGTCTTTGCCCGCGGGCCGCAATTGCGCCGCGCCATTAGCGCCGACAGCGCCGAATACGCTGACTTGGTTACTGCCGGTGAAGTGGATGCGGCCTACCTGGGGCGCTCGGATATTAGCTATTTGACCGAAGCGAACTACGCGGACTATAGCGAAGAGGAAAGAGCAAACCTGATTACCGCACTGGGCCAGACCAAACAGGCTTTCCAGGAGGATATCAACCGGGTGCGCAAGGGCGCGAATGTGACCTTCGAGTGGCGCCCCAGCGACACGCTCGAGCTCTATGCGACGGCCAACTACAACTATTACCTGTACGATCAGGAATATCGCTTCATGGTCTTTGGTAGCGGTATTGGTGGTGATAGTCGCTACGTCCAGGACCTGAGCACCGTCGACTACACGTTTGACGAAGGTTTCATGAACCGCAACAGCAACGGCGGCGCCAACGAGCTGGTGGCCGGACAGAGGCTGGCCGGCGGAACCTTCCTGAACACGAGTCTGGAGACCTGGGGCGGGCACGAAGACCACCCGTATGAAACCTGGAATACTGCTTTCGGTGGTGAGTGGCAAGCCACGGAGAAGCTGGACGTGAAATTCGATGTGTCGTACATCCAGGCCACTCAGGAGGCAGACAACCGCAAGGTCGCATTCGTTCCGCGCTCGGGCGTGACCTGGGACGTTACCCGCACCCTGATGAAGGAGCCCCATCGCCTGGACATCTCCGGTCCCGATTTGAGTGATCCTTCCAACTTCGTCGTCAGGTACTTTGACAATAACCGAAATCAGAAGTGGGAGGATGACGGCTGGGCGACGCAAGTCGACTTTAAATACCAAATGGACCTGCCGCTGATTGAAGACATTAAGTTCGGCGCCCGTTATGCGACCCAGTCGGCCAGTTTCAGAAACTTCTCTTATTGGGGCAAGCCGATATCCACCGATGGCGAATGGCTGACGGAAGATCAGTCCAACGCCGTTTCGGCGGACTCTCTGGCGGGCCTGCTGGACACCTCGCCGACCAACTGGCTGGACGACCGGGCGGGCTACAGCGGCGGCTACGTGGTCTACGACCCCAGGAAGCTGGAAGGCAACCGTGTGCGTAACCTCTTCCCGCAGGCGGGTATTCCCTTGGACGGCGAGCAAGAAGAGCACCTGCTTGACCGCCGCTATTCCGAAGAAGAGAGTCTTGCCGCTTATTTCATGGTCGACTTCGCCTACGGCGACATCATCAAGGGGAACGTCGGTGCGCGCGTGGTGCAGACCGATCTGTACGCGCGGGCCATGATCGTCGACCCGAACGACGAAATCGTGCCCAACGAGGATGGCACCTCCTACCTCGATGTGCTGCCGTCGTTGAATGTGACTGGCTATATCGACGAGGACACTCTGGTTCGGTTCGGTTACGCCAAGGGCATTACCCGCCCCAGCCTGTCGGCTCTCAACCCCGTCGTTCGTGTCGACCAAGAAACCGGTATGGGCTCGGTGGGCAATCCCGATCTGCGTCCTCTCAAGGCGAACAGCTTCGACGTGTCGCTGGAGAAATACTTCTCGGGTGCGAATTACGTTTCGCTCGGCTTGTTCTATAAGGATATCGACGGCTTCTTCAACAGCGAGAGTACCTGTCAGAGCATATCGGCCTTCCCGACCCACAGATCTCCCGACAACAACTGCCCGGCCAACCAGTACAATGTCTCGCGTACGATCAACGCCGAGAAGGGTATGGCGCGGGGCGTGGAGCTGGCCTTCCAGACCTTCTTCGACTATGACTTCCTTCCGCAAGCGCTGCACAACTTCGGGGTTTCGGGTTCCTACACCATTCTGGATACCGAAAACCCGGTCAAGATGAACGACGAGATCGTCGAAATGCCCATGCCCTTCCAGTCGGACACCAGCTGGTCGTTGTCGGGCATGTACGAGGATGATTTCATGTCGGCCCGTGTGGTCTACACCTACCGTTCCGAGTTCGCGAATAACAACGACGCGTGGCCGAGCTGGGGGGTTTATACGGAGGGCTATGGCATCCTGGATGCGTCGATGAACTTCAATCTCACCGAAGACCTGGCCCTGTCGGTAAACGCGTCGAACCTGACCAACGAGGCGCCGGACCGTTACGCGGGCGATCCGAGGGATTACGATTCGAACTTCCTCATTCAGCACTTTGTTAACGGCCGAGTCTTCGGAGCGGGCCTGCGCTACAGCTTCTGACCTTGCTGTACAGTCTCTCTCCTTGATGGGCGCCCGAGTGGCGCCCCTTTTTCCGTACTTCCACAGTGGGAAGACATGGGAGCAGTGACGGTGTTATTAACCCGGCAATCCAATGGCTCCTCCCGATCTATTGGATTGTCATCCACGAAATACTGACGCAGATGCATGGAACTGCGTATTTCGTGGGCTAACGCCGGTCCGGGCCGGCGGCGGCACATCCGTGTGCCGCTATTAACCCGATATATTTCCGGGCTAAGAAATTATTTAACCAGAGCGTTGATTCACAGATGGTTTTTTTTAAAGACAGAATATCAACGATCGAGGACACCGGTACGGCCGGCCTTGGTCGCAGGGCGGAACTGGCCCGCTCGTGGATGTTCGAAGCGTCTTTTCCCCTGTGGTCGGAAAATGGCGTAGCCGACGAGGGCGGTTTCTGGGAATCACTGGATTTGCAAGGGCGCCCGCTGGAAAACCCGGTTTCCCGCGTTCGCGTTCAGGCGAGGCAGGTATTCGTGTTTGCATTGGCGGCCGTGATGGGATGGCAGCCAAAGCGCTCGCTTGAACTCGTTCGCATCGGTCTGAGAAACTTACACCAAGCCTGCCGCAGGGAAGACGGTTTATACGGTCGCACCGTCGACCTGAATTCGCGGGAATTATCGGACGATCGGGCGGACCTTTACGACAGCGCATTTGTTCTGTTGGCCCATGCCTGGGCCCTGCGCGCGGGCGCCGGAGCCGAAGCACTGACTGGGGGAATGGCGCTGAGCATGGCCATCGACCAGCGGCTGCGCTGCCTCAACAACCGGGGCCGCTATTTCGAGCGCCTGCCGGCAACTGATCGGGTGGAGCAGAACCCGCATATGCATCTGCTGGAGGCGTCACTGGCCTGGCATGAAGCGGCCCGGGATCAACGCTCCCTCCAGCGGAGCCAGGAACTGGTAGCGTTGATGGAGTCCCGGTTTGTCGACCGCGAACTGTCGGGCCTGCGGGAGGTATTTTCGGAGGACTGGGGACCGCACGAAGACGACAGGTTCGAGGCGGGACATCAATACGAATGGGTCTGGCTGTTGCACGAGCACGGGCGTATTTGCAGTGAGCGGGTATCTTCTGTCGCACCTCTGCTCTATCGCAAGGGCCGTGAACTAACCCTGCCAAACGGTCGCATCTACTTGTCGCACGAGCTCAACGGCGACGTTCGGGAAATTGTTCACCGGTGCTGGGGGCTCACCGAGGCGCTGAAAGCCGAACTGGCTCTGGTTCGGGCTGGTGACACCGACAGAATTGCGACTGCGAATGCAGTTTTCGACCGTCTTTGGACGGACCACATTCAGGGAGCGATTTCGGGAGGCTGGCTCGACCGGCTGGATTCCTCCGGAAAGCCCGTTTCCACCGATATGCCGGCGAGCACCGGCTATCACCTGCATTTGGCTTTTTCGGAATTAATAGACGTTGTAAGGATTTTGAGCCGATGAGAGGGATAGAGTTGGGTAGGAAGAAATTGTTCGGCGGCATAGAAGGGGGCGGCACCAAGTTCAATTGTGTGATAGGCCCGTCACCGGAAGAAGTGTGGGCGAGAACCAGTTTCCCCACCACGACTCCGGAAGAGACGCTCACCCGGGCAATTGGTTTTTTTCAGGAAGGGAAAGCCGAATACGGCATCCTGAGCGCGATCGGTGTGGCCAGCTTTGGCCCCGTCGACCTGAATCGGCACTCGCAACACTACGGATATATTACCACGGCGCCGAAACCGAACTGGACTTACATCGATGTGGTGGGAAATATTACCCGCGCCTTGAATATTCCCGTGGCCTTCGACACTGATGTCAACTGTGCCACGCTGGCGGAGGGCGCTTTCGGTGCGGCGCGTGGATTGCGCAACTTCGTTTATGTAACCGTGGGCACGGGCATAGGCGCCGGGGTGGTGGCGGATGGGAGACTCGTCAATGGCGCCATGCATCCGGAAGTCGGCCATATGCTGTTGCCCCGGTTTGACGAGGACAACGATTTCCGTGGCAGCTGCGCATTTCACGGTGACTGCCTGGAAGGTCTGGCCTCCGGGCCGGCGATCGAGGCCCGCTGGGGATGCAAGGGGCAGGACCTGCCGTCGGGTCATCCGGCCTGGGCACTACAGGCCCGCTACCTGGCGGCGATGTGTATCAACCTCACCCTGTGTTATGCACCGGAGCGAATTATTCTCGGCGGTGGAGTGATGTCCCAGAAGCAGCTGTTTGCGATGACTCGCACCGAGTTCAGCAAGCTGCTCAATGGCTACACCACCTTGCCGGCAGCGGCGGATCCGGACAATTATATAGTCCCGTCGGCGCTGGATGGCCACTCGGGCGAAGTGGGAGCCCTGATTGTGGCCGAAAAACTGTTTCAGCAGAGCGATAGTCAGTAAAGGAGACGCTCCGTGTTCAAGAAAACCTATTATTCGACCCATCCAGAAATGATGGAGAGCGTGAGTAACGAAAAACTGCGCGAACGTCATTTGGTGACGGAGCTTTTTACACCCGACGAAATTTCGCTGAACTACACCCACGACGAGCGCATGGTCATAGGTGGCGCGGCACCGGTCGAGGGTGCATTAAAATTGCCCGGACAGACCGAACCGGCTTCAGCAGCGGGCAATCCGTTTCTCGAGCGCCGGGAACTGGGGGTGGTCAACGTCGGTGAAGGCCCGGGCCTTGTCGAGCTGGATGGCGAAACCTACGAAATGGCGCCGCAGGACGGCCTGTATGTGCCGATGGGAACAACAGACGTTGTATTTAAGTCCTTCAGCGCCGACAGCCCGGCCAAGTATTACCTGGTATCCACGCCCGCCCACGCCCGCTACGAGGTGGCCCACATCAACGTAGCCCAGGCGGTACCGCTGGAGATGGGCTCGCTGGAGACGTCCAACGAGCGGGTAATCTACCAGTACATAGTTCCGAAAACCTGCAAATCCTGCCAGCTGCTGCTGGGGGTGACCATGTTGAAGCCGGGCAGCGTCTGGAACACCATGCCGCCGCACCTGCACGATCGGCGCTCAGAAGTGTATTTCTATTTCCAGCTCGGTGAAGACGGTCGGGTTTTCCACTTTATGGGCCAGGAAGATAAGCTGCGCCACATCGTTATGAAAAATAACGAAGCGGTGATCTCACCGCCCTGGTCGATACATATGGGATCTGGAACCAGGAACTATGCGTTTATCTGGGCCATGGGCGGTGAAAATCTTGATTACACCGATTTGAATGTGCTGGATATTTGCCAGTTGAAATAGGCTCCGTTCCGGTGCGCACGGCGCACCCTACGGTATGGACCAGAATTAGGCGTAGGATGGGCACAAACCGGCAGGATTGCCGGTTTGGACGCCGCAGGCGCCCGAAGGGCGAGCGCCATGGATGGCGTGAGTCAATGCGTAGCGTGCCCATCACCAGTGCTGGAAGATGGGCACGTCGCTGCGCTCCTTTGCCCATCCTACAAAGAGAAATTGAGTAAATTGACTATGTCCACTTCCGCTTTCAGCCTGCAAGGAAAGGTCGCACTGATCACCGGCGCCAATACCGGCTTGGGGCAGGGCATGGCGCTGGCGCTGGCGGAAGCCGGTGCGGATATCGCCCTGGTGGGGCGGTCGCATCCGACAGAGACGGTGGCCGGCATCGAAGCGGCGGGCCGCGGGTCGCATGTTATTAAAGCAGACCTGTCATCCGCCGAAGGTGTTGCCGAAATTGTGGCGGAGGCGGTAGAAACGCTCGGCAGCGTGGATATCCTGGTCAACAATGCCGGCATCATCCAGCGCAATGACTCCATCGATTTCACCTTCGAGGAATGGGACGCGGTGATGAACACCAACTTGCGCACGTTATTTTTTCTGTCCCAGGCGGCGGCGAAGCAGATGATCGCTTCCGGCCGCGGTGGCAAGATCATTAACATTGCCAGCATGCTGTCATTTCAGGGGGGAATCCGGGTGCCTTCTTACACCGCATCGAAAAGCGGCGTTATGGGCCTGACCAAGATCCTGGCCAACGAGTGGGCCCCCCATGGCATCAATGTGAACGCGATTGCGCCTGGCTATTTCGCCACCAACAACACCACCGCCCTGCGTGCGGACGAGGTGCGCAATGCGGAAATACTCGGCCGCATTCCGGCGGGGCGCTGGGGTGAGCCGGCAGACTTGGGCGGCGCCGCGGTATTCCTGGCCTCTTCCGCATCCGACTATGTGCAGGGGATCACCCTGCCGGTCGACGGGGGCTGGTTGGCGCGATAGTGATGGTTGTAATGCTGCTGAGTTAAGACTTGGCACCATGTAGGAGCCTGCTTGCAGGCGAATGGCTACGGAGCACTGTTCTTGTTCGCCTGCAAGCAGGCTCCTACAAAGTGCGCACGGCGCAACCTACGTTTGAAAGACACAAAAAATATAATCAGGTCGAAAAAATAATAACCAAGCGGCGGTCTCTCTGGGAGACCGACCCTCAAGCGAAAATGAGAGGTAAGCCCCATGGCGATAGTGGCAGATGTTCAGAGTGGCGTTTCCGCAGCGGAGGCACCACTCTCCAAAGAGGCAGCGTCGCTGAAGTTCCGGCTCTATGTGCTGTTGAGCGCATTCGTCTTCGCCTATTTCGCGGCGCAGGCCATGAGCATTTCCCTGCTTTCCAACTGGTTGAAGAGCACCCTGGGCCTAAACGGCGAACAGATCGGGATTGTATTCTCAGCCAACTTTATTGCTGCGCTGATAACGCAGCCACTGTACGGCTATATTTCCGACAAGGTGGGACTGCGCCGACATGTGTTGTTGTTCCTGGCGGTGATGGTGGGTCTCTGTGGTCCCTTCTTCGCCTTTGTCTACGAGCCCCTGATCAAATCGAATATCGTCCTGGGTGCGGCGCTGGGCGGCGCCTATCTCGGGCTGACTTTTATCGCCGGCTCCTTCGCGCTGGAATCCTATGTGGACAGGGTGGGGCGCAAGTACGGATTCGAATACAGCCGCGTGCGCCTCTGGGGTTCCCTCGGCTTTGCCTTCGCCGCCTTCTTTTCCGGAACGCTGTTCAATATCAATCCCCAGATCAACTTCTTTATTGCCTCCGCCGCAGTATTGATCCTCCTGCCTGCACTGTTGTTCCTCAAGGTGGAGACCTCTGCTCACGATCTGGAGGCGTCGTCGAGTCTGAAAGTGGGGGATGCCCTGGCCGTGCTCAAGCTGCGCGAATTCTGGGGATTCATGGTGTTGATCCTCGGGGTGACCAATCTCTACTTGGTTTTCGATCAGCAGTTTCCCGTCTACTTCGCCTCCCAGTTTGCCACCGAGGCGCTGGGGCGGGAGATGTTCGGCAGGCTCAATTCGGCGCAGATATTCATGGAGGCGGGGATGCTCTTCGTGGCGCCGTTTATCGTCAACCGTATTGGCATCAAGCGCGGACTGCTGCTCGCGGCGGGTATCATGATCGTGCGAATCACCGGCTCCGGCCTGGTGACCGGCCCTGTGGCCATCTCCTGCATGAAGATGCTGCATGCCATCGAGCTTCCCATCCTCGCCGTATCCATATTCCGCTACATAGCGGCGCATTTCGAAAGCCGTCTGGCATCCACGCTGTACATGGTCGGCGTGAGCTTCGGCCACTCGCTGGGACTGGCCATTTTGTCCCAGCCCGTCGGCAGAGCCTATGACCTGTTCGGGTTTGCCAATACCTATCTGATGATCGGCGCCGGCGCCTTGGTGTTCTGGATTGCGGCAGTATTCACACTGCGAGCTGATCCTGAGCCTCAAAACCAGGAACTTAACGCGGGGAGGAATTCGTGACCATTCATCAACAATCGGCTGACAGCTCAAGCTACTCCATCGAAAGAGAGACTTTGTCCCGGGTATTCGGTAGGGAATTCGACCCGGCGGGCGACCGGGAACTGATCCGCGGGGCTATCGATACCGCCCTGAGCCGTATTGACGCAGGGCTGGAGACATTTGGAGATCAGTATCCTGAGCCGTCGAGTGTCGATGGTGTTTATGCGACGATAGACAACGTCGAGTGGACCAACGGTTTCTGGACCGGATTGCTGTGGCTGGCCTATGAAGCCAGCGGAGAAGAGAGATACAGAGCCGCCGCGCTGAAACAGGTGGAAAGCTTCAGCGCCCGTATTTTTGAGCGCGTAAACGTCGACCATCACGACCTGGGTTTTCTCTATTCGCTCTCCTGTGTCTCCGCCTACAAGCTCACCGGCAGCCGGCTCGCCCGCGAGGCGGCCCTGGAGGCGGCAAACCTGCTCTACAAGCGCTACTTACCCAAGGCCGGAATCATCCAGGCCTGGGGCGACCTGAACGACCCGGAACAGGCCGGGCGGATGATTATCGACTGCAACCTGAACCTGCCGCTGTTGTACTGGGCTGCGGCGGAGACCGGTAACACCGCGCTGAAACAGGCCGCGGACAGCCATATCGAGAATGCCGCGCGCTATATCGTGCGCGCGGACGGTTCCACCCACCACACCTTCCATATGGACCCGGTGACGGGCGCACCGAAATACGGGTCCACCCATCAGGGATTCTCCGACGAATCCTGCTGGTCCCGTGGGCAGGGATGGGGCATTGCCGGCTTTCCGCTGGTCTACCGCTATTACCGCAATCCTCGTCTGGTGCAGCTCTCCGCACGCCTGGCCAACTATTTCCTGAACCGCCTGCCGGCGGACAGCGTCTGCTGCTGGGATCTCGTATTCCGGGAGCCTTCCCATGAGCGCGACACATCCGCCGCGGCCATTGCGGTGTGCGGTCTGTTGGAACTGGACAAATCCCTGCCGCTGGCCGATCCCGATATCGGCAACTACCGCAATGCCGCCGTGGAGATCACCCGCAGCCTGATCCGGAATTACGCCTGTGGGCCGAGCGACGCCGGCACAGGCCTGCTGAAAGAGGGCGTCTATCACATGCCCAATAACGTGGGCGTGGGCGAGAGCTGTATCTGGGGCGATTACTTCTACCTGGAGGCCCTGGTCCGCCTGACGCAGATCTGGGACCCCTACTGGTGAGGTGGGATGACACATATTCCCCGGGTCTGGCGGCCGTTTTCTGGCCAAGTTAAAAAGTAGTATGCCCGCCTATGGATTACCCGAAGTAACCGGGACTCGGGACTCGGGAACAGAATGCCGAGCTTGATGCGAAGGCGCTGATACCGGGAGCCGTTCGAGAAACGATTGCCGATGAGGCTGTTGAACGAACGGCTACCGGTAGCAGGGCCGCCCGGACCTCGGCTTAGTGTCGCTGGAGTGAGTAGTTACTACCCGAAATTATAAAAATTAGAGGCGAAGACCTATGAATCGAAGAGACGCTTTAAAACTGGGAGCTGCAGGAGTAGCGGGTCTTTATGTCGCTCCAGTGCTGGGTAAGGTGGATAGCCTAAAATTAGATGTAGCAAAAGGACCTTTTAAGCCGACCTGGGAATCCCTGTCCCAATACCAAACTCCCGAGTGGTTTCGCGATGCCAAGTTCGGAATGTGGGCACACTGGGGAGCTCAATGTGAGCCTGAGAATGGAGACTGGTATGCCCGAGGCATGTATCAAGAAGGCTCTGGACATTATCAATATCACGTAGAGAAGTATGGGCATCCCTCAAAGTTTGGTTTTAAAGATGTCATCAATACATGGAAAGGTGATAAGTGGGATCCCGATCGCTTGGTGCAACTGTATAAAAGCGCGGGCGCCAAGTATTTTATGGCGATGGCTAATCACCACGACAATCTCGACCTCTACGATAGTAGCTATCAGCCCAATTGGAACTCCACTAAGGTAGGGCCTAGAAAAGACATCATAGGTGGCTGGGAGAAAGCGACCCGAAAGGCTGGATTGCCCTTTGCCGTAAGTGTTCACGCAGCGCATGCCTGGAGCTGGTTTGAACCTGCACAGCTTTCGGATACAACGGGACCTCTGGCGGGAGTGCCTTACGATGGCAGGCTTGCCAAAGCCGATGGGGAAGGCACCTGGTGGGAGGGCCTGGACCCCCAGGAACTGTACGCTCAGAACCATCCTCTAAGTAAAAATAGTCAAGATCCCTCGATGATACACAAGCAGTGGAATTGGGGGAACGGAGTAACAATTCCTTCGAGCGCCTATATCGAGAAGTTCTACAACCGGACAGTGGAATTGATCGATAAATACAATCCAGAAATGGTCTATTTCGATGACACTGCGCTGCCTTTATGGCCTGTAAGCGACGCGGGACTGCGCATAGCCGCGCATATGTACAACAAGAGTTTAGAGCGCAACGACAAAGTGCAAGCGGTTATTACAGGGAAAATACTTGATTCCCTGCAGCGCCAGTGCCTGGTCTGGGATATAGAAAAAGGCCACAGTAATGATATAGAGCCGCTTCCCTGGCAAACCGACACCTGTATTGGCGGCTGGCACTATGATCGCAATCTCTATCTGAACAAGAAATATAAGTCGGCTGAAACCGTCATACATAGCCTGGTGGATGTAGTAAGCAAGAATGGAAATTTGATGCTGAATATACCCGTGCGGGGAGACGGCAGCATCGACGAACTGGAAGAGCAGATCGTATCGGAGATCGGCGTCTGGATGGGCCTCAACGGAGAAAGCATATACGGCACCCGGCCCTGGAAAATATTTGGGGAGGGGCCGCAACAGGAAAGCGCCGCCGAGCTGACTGCCCAAGGCTTCAATGAAGGCAAAGGTAAGCCCTATAGCCCAGAGGATGTCCGTTTCGCAACCAAGGGCAATAAACTTTATGCAACGGTAATGGCTTGGCCGGATAGCGGTAAAGCAGTCATAAAAAGCTTACGGACAGGATCAACTTATCATCCAGGGAAGATAAACGGGGTCAAGCTAGTCAGCACCAGTGCGTCGCTTAAATTTGAGCGCACCCAAAAAGGCCTTGAAGTCCACTTTCCTCAGGATAAACCCCAAGCTGCCTATGCCAATGCTTTAGAGATCGTTTAAAAATGTTTATTCACAGGCTGATTTTTCTCATCCTGGCCATGGGATTGGCCATCGTGGCATCCGCCTCGGAGGCTGCACCCAATGGATTTCAGGAAAAACTGACTTCTCCAGATGGGCGCTACGTCTTGGATGTTGCCCGTGCGGTGAAAAAGGGAAAATCATCGGGTATCACCTATCGGGTGTCCTACGACCGTCTTAAAGTGATCGAGAATTCACAACTTTCCATTTCCCTCGACAATCACCTTTCCGAGTGGGCGCTTGCTATCAAGGAGAAGCCGGAGGGTGCCTGGATGGACGGCCTGGTACTGGTGGATGTGAACAGGGAGGAGGTGGACTCCTCCTGGCGACCGCCCTATGGCGAGCGCAGCCGGGTGGTGGATAAATACAATGCACTGACGCTGACTTTTGAGCAGCAAGCCAGCGCCAACTACAGGATGGACATCCAGCTGCGGGCCTACAACGAAGGCGTCGCCATCCGCTACTACTTCCATGAAAACCCCAACGGTATCTACTACCGGGTGGTGGATGAGCAGACCGAATTCAGCTTTCCAAAAGGGACCCTGGCTTGGTTCGAACCCTGGGCCCAGGGCCCCTATTCGCTGCTGCCTCTAGCCGATTGGCCCGGGGAGAGTGAGCGCCCGCTGACCTTGCAGCTCGGGAACGGGCTCTACGCAGCTATTGCCGAAGCGGCGATGGTCGATTTTGTCCGCACTAAATTCACCCTGTCCGACAGCAAGCCCAATACGGTGCGCACGGCGCTTTACGAGCCGGTGGACAAGGTGCCCTATTTCGCTACCCCCTGGCGGGTCATTATGGCGGCGGAAAAACCGGGAGAGCTGATCGAGCACAACGATATCCTGCTGAACCTCAACGCGCCCAGCCGCGTCGCAGACACCTCCTGGATAAAGCCCGGCAAGATAGTCCGCGATATGACCCTGACGGAGGAGGGTGCCAAGGCCTGGATCGACTTTGCCGCGGAGCACAATATCCAGTACCTGCTGTTCGACGCGAAATGGTACGGGCCGTTTTTCACCTTTGACACCGATGCCCGCACGGTGGAGATCGACCTGGACCTGCCGGAAGTCATCCGCTACGGAAAAGAGAAGGGCGTGGGTATCTGGCTCTATGTCAACCAGCAGGCGTTGCTGAAGCAGGACCACGAACTATTTCCCCTCTACCGGGAGTGGGGCGTCGCCGGGGTGAAATACGGCTTTGTGCAGGTCGGCTCCCACCGCTGGACCACCTGGCTGCACGAATCGGTGGAGCGCGCGGCGCAGAACCAGCTGATGGTCAATATCCACGACGAGTTCCGGGTCACCGGCGAGCAGCGCACCCTGCCCAATATCCTTACCGTGGAGGGCATCCGCGGCAATGAAGAGATGCCCGATGCAACCCACAACACCATCCTGCCATTTACCCGCGGCATAGCGGGTATGGGCGACTACACCATCTGCTACTTCAACGACCGCATCAAAACCACCCACGCCCACCAGTTGGCGCTCGCGGTGGTGATGTACAGCCCGCTGCAGACATTGTTCTGGTACGACAAGGCGGCGGACTACAGTGGCGAGCCGGAGATTGAGTTTTTCGAGAAGGTGCCGACCGTCTGGGACGATACCCGGGTGCTGGGTGGAGAAATCGGTCAGTACATTGCGGTCGCCAGGAAATCAGGAGACCAGTGGTTTCTCGGGGCTATCACCAACAACGATAAAAGGACTGTGGAAATCGACCTCGACTTTCTTGAGGAAGGGAAAAAGTACACAGCGACATTCTATCAGGATGACGATGAGGCCCCGACAAAAACCAGAGTTTCCCTTGATACGAGGATGGTGGAGCGCGGCACCTTGTTGTCGCTGGATCTGAAGGCATCCGGTGGAGCAGCCATATGGATTCGGTAATTGTGATGAGTTTTGATAGGTCTCTCTCTTGGCCCGACTCGGTGTCCTGGCAGGGCGCCAGTCGGGCTTTTTTTTTCGGCTTGGGAGAGAGCGATGTAGCTATGGAGTCAGTGGCTTTATTTAATTTACTTGTATTAAGAATAATATCTTTATGGGGTCTTATTTTTGGTGAGTGGGATGCATCGGAGCCTGTCAAATAGTAACTGACAGCCTCGAGGTCGATGAATGTGCAACTCCGGTTTCTATGCCGGATTTCCGACTCCCCGAAATCGCTGCGGATGGAGTAGTGGTTCACGTTGTACCGCGGCAACTACGTGACCTAATAACTACATAATAGATGGGAGAAAATTATGTCTGTAGGAAAATTGAAAATCACAGCCGCGCGGCTTGTGGGGGCTGTAGTCGCGGGTGTTGTACTCGCGGGATTGTCCGTCGCGAGAGTCGCCCACGCGGACAGCGGTCCATCCACCATCACGGACAATGTTGTCCAGATCAATGAAACCATCTCCCCGGAGGGCTTCAAACACCCGGGCATCCGCTTCACCAAGGAATCGTTGGAGAACCTGCGTGCCCAGGTGATCGCCGGCCAGGAACCCTGGGCCAGCTACTATGAGGGCATGCGCAGACGCCACTGGGCAAGCCTGGATTACGGGCCCAGGAACCACAATGGCAATGGCTACCCCGCACACGACGTAATCAGCCACAACGGATTGGTTGCCGCGTTCATTGATGACGCCCAGGCCGCGTTGATGCACTCCGTACAGTACGTGGTTACCGGTGACGAGCGCCACCGGGAGAAGGCGATGTATATCGTCGGTGTCTATTCGCACATGAACCCGAATGGGGTGGAATACTTTGCCGACGTGCACATCAAAATGGGCCAGCCGATCTATCACATGACCGCTGCGGCCGAGATTTTACGCGCTACTTCGACCACGAGGCCGGAGCTGGAGTGGACAGAGGAGATGACCTACAACTATGTCCACAATTTCCTGCAGCCGCAGATGGATGCCTACATCCGTAAAAACCACTACTTCATGAACCAGTACTCCTACGCCCTGGCCGGGAACGTGGCAGCGGCCATCTTCGCGGATGACCGAGCGGCCTACGAGGAGGCGGTGGAGTGGGCCACGGTGGGCTCCACGGCGGAAAACCAGGGTTGGGTAGGTTCCATCGAGCGAGTGTTCCGCCTGATGACTCACGACGCGCTCACCGGTGAACCGGTGGAGGATGCCCATGTCCAGCTGGCGGAGATGGGCCGCGACCAGCCGCATGCGATCGGCAACGTGGACACCCTGTTTATTATTTCGCAGATTATCTCCAGCCAGGGCACCAAGGTGGACCCGGAGATGGGGACGATTTCAACGGCCAGCGACGCCGTAGACCCGGTGCATTTCAGTGATGACGCGCTGCGCAAGGGCTATATCGAATTTCTCAAGTACAACATGGGTTACGATATCCGCTGGATACCGATGGCCAGCAGTATCCTCGCGGATGGCAGTGTCGATTCCATCTACAGGGTGGTCAATGCGCAGCAGCGCGGGCGCCTTACCGGCAATGTCTATTCCGCGCTCTACTATTACTTTGCCTACGCCGCCGACGGCTACGACCTGAACGAGGGGGAAAATCACTACATCAAACTGGCCTGGGAAAAGAGCCGGAGCGAGCTCGGGATTCGCAGCGGCAGCTACTGGGGGCCGCGCGAGCACGTCTACGACAGCGAATTCTGGATGCACCTGCCCCCCTCGGCGGCCGACACCTCGGTGCCAGCCCGCGGGGAACCCCTGGAGAATTTGGACGAGCTGCCGCAAGGCGGCCCATGGTACATCACGGAAATCGAGAACAGACACATCCTGCTCGATGGCGTGGGTGAGGTGCAAACGGAAGGCGATGTCTCCTACCTGTCCGTGGAAGCGAGCCCGGGGCAGCCGACCAACTTCACAATCTGGTACACCAGGTTTAGGTCGGGCATAAATGCCTTCAAGGTCAGGACCAACGGCCCGGCCACCATTGAATTTACCTGGGGCCACCACCAGCGCGCGACTTCCAGGCTCTACCTGCCCGATACCGGCGGCCAGTGGCGGTATATTCCCTTCGACACATCCAGGCAGAATACGGGTGGCTCCGGTGACCTGAGTTTTGTGCGCGTCGTTGCTAAGAGCGGCACAACCACCGTGGACTTCGATCACGTGCATCGTTCCGCCGACAACCTGGCGCCGCCGGTATTCGACACCCTGTCCTCCACCATCGTGACCTATGTCGGTGGCAGTGTCGGACGCGATTTTACGGCCGCCAGCGACGCCGGTTCCGCGCTCTATTATTCGGCCCAGGGGAACATGCCGGCCGGCGCGGTGCTGGATTCCGCCAGTGGCGGCTTCAGTTGGATACCCGCCAGCGGCCAGGAAGGTCAGTACCGTCTCCAGGTGATCGCCGAAGACGGCGAATACATGGCGCCGCACCAAGTCGACATCACCGTCCTTTCGAGTGCCGAAGCGGCGGCGGATCATATTGCGCAGGCGCTGGACCCGGATAGCAAATATGAATCGGCCACCCGCGAAGTCTTCTACGCGGCGCAGGCGGCGGCGCTGGAACTGATCGAAGCCGGCGCGGCGCCCGGGGAGATAGAGGCTGCGCTGGCGCAGTTCCAGGCCGCAGCAGATGCCCTGTTGCCGCTTAACCCGGCTGTATCCGAAGAAGCGGCCCAGGACGAACTCGGCGGGGAGCCGGGCAGCGTGCGCCTGGACTACCCGGCGTTTGTGGAGACTTCCAACCACGGTATTCGTCAATTGGTCGACGGCAATGCCGGCACCTTCCTCAGCCTGTGGAACCCGACCTACCTGCAGATGGATTTTGGTGCCGGCTTCCGCATAGTCCCGGATGTCATGCACTTCCGGGTGCGCCAGGGATTCCCCGATCGCATCCAGGGCGGTCGTCTGGAAGGCTCGAACGACGGCGAGCACTGGGTCCAGCTCACCGATGGCGCCGTCTACGGCGAGCATATGCAGCGCTTGCCGGTCTACCCCGAACACGCCGGCAAGGGTTTTCGCTATCTGAAGGTGATCAGCCCGAACTGCGACTGCCCCGTATTCGACTTCGGCGACCTCTACCTCTTCGGTGAACGCAAGGAGGTGAATAACGATCTCGCCTCGGCACTGTCGCGCTGGTTTGTGGGCGAACCGCTGGAGATCCCGGTGGATACCTCCTATCCGCAGAGTGAAGCCCCGGAATTCAGTTTCGACCTGCCCGCCGGTGCCGTCTTCGACGCCGCCTCCAGTACCATCCGCTGGACGCCGGGCAGCGAGCAGACTGGGCAGCACACACTGACCATTACCGCGGACTACGGTTTTAACGCCATAGCCAACGAAATACCGATAACAGTTTCCGCGGATGCCAGCGCGGCCGTCGACGAGCTTGTGGCTTCGATTGGCTCGCCCGACGACTACACCGCTTTCAGCCTGCAGATGCTCGAGCGAGCCGAAGCCGACGCGCGAGCGATTGCGACCGATCCCGACGCGGGAATCGAACTTAAAATCAAGGCCCTGGAGCTGCTGGAAGAGGCTGTTTCCCTGCTTGACGCCAAAGTCGGGAAGATCAAAACGGGTCTCGTTGCCACGATACTTGCCTCCCATCAGATGTGGGGCAACCCGGACCTCGACCCGACCGTCAGCGGATTGCCGATATTTGATGGCGACTACACGACGAGCATCTCCTTGCAGGATGCCAACCACGCCTGGGTTCGTGCCGATTATGGTGAGGGGCGATACGCGAGCCTGACCCAGGTGAAATTTACCCCCCGCCCTGGCCAGGCCACACGGCTCAACGGCGCGAGCATTACCGGGTCCAATGACGGCGAGAACTGGACGTTGCTGGCTTCCCTGCCGACGGACGCCTATAGCAGCCGGAATGACAACTCGCCGAGAACGCTGCAGGTCGAGGACAGCAGCCAGTACCGCTACCTGCGTTACAACGGCGGTTGGGGCTCTCATGCTGATGCCGCAGAAGTTGAGTACTTCGGCACCACCAATGCGGATGTGGATGACCGCACCCTGACCTACCTGATGACCAAGGCCGCCTTCCTGAACGAGGAGGACTGGTCGCAAGAGAGCTGGCAGGCCCTCCTGGACGCAGTGGCTTCCGCTGGCGAGGCCCGCGACGAGGCTGCGCTGGCCGAGGCCACACAAGCGCTGGACGCGGCCCTGAATAGGTTGGTGCCAGCCTCCGGCAGCCCGAGTTTCGCCGGCTTCCCACAGCGCTGGTTTACCGGTGAAGCGCTGACTTTCTCCGCCTACCCGAACGGTGTCGCGGAGGCGGGCGTGCGGGTGAAGGCAGTCGATCTGCCCGACGGCGCCAGCTTCGATCCCACCTCCGGCCGGATCTCCTGGACGCCGGGTGACGATCAACTGGGCGAGCATACACTGCGCTTTACCGTCTCTTTCGACTACACACTTGTTCGCCTCGATGTGTCGCTGCCGGTAACTGTCTCCGCGAATGCCAGTGAGGTTGTGGACGAAATCCTTGCCTCCATCGGTTCCAGCGATCAGTACAGCGATTTCAGCCTGGCGATGCTCGAGCGCGCTGAGGCGGAGGTGCGCGCGGTTGCAGAGAACGCGGACTACAGTGCCGCCAGAAAACTCCGCTACCTCGATCTGCTCGAACAGGCTCTGCAACTGCTGGAACCCAGAGTGCAGTTGATCGATGTGAGAACCCAGGCCAATGTCCTGGCCTCGAGTCACCAGTTCGGCGACGAATCGATCGACGCCGCCCTCAGCGGCCTGCCGGCTTTCGATGGCAGTACGGAGACTTCTGTAGACCTGGATGACGCTTCCGGATGGGTACAGGCCGACTTCGGCGAGGGGCGAATGGTGGATCTCGCGCGAGTTCGACTGACGCCGCGCCCGGCCCACGCGCTACGCCTGAATGGAGCATCGGTGGAAGGTTCGAACGACGGCGAAACCTGGACGCTGCTGGCGGCCCTTGAAGGGTCCACGGACGCCGGTTCTCCTCCGGACGGCGAAGAGGTGAGCACCCTGGTCATCGAAGAGCGGGAGGCCGGCCATTGCGGTGTGGACGGCACCATCGATTCGAACAACGGCGGGTTCACTGGCAGCGGCTTTTCCAATACCGCCAACGCCCTCGGCAATGGTGTCGATCACGAAATTCATGTGCCCGGGACCGGCCGCTACTCCATCAGCTTCCGCCATGCCAACGGTGCCAGCGCACGCCCCGGCTTTCTGATCGTCAATGGCATTGCCGTGGCGGAAGTGGTCTTTGAAGGCACAGGTTCCTGGACTAACTGGACCGTTACAGCGCCGGTGACCGTGAACCTGGATGCAGGCGATAACTGGATACGGGTCGAGGCCAGCCAATCCGATGGACTGGCGAATATCGACAATCTGATCGTCACTGGCGTCGCACCCGCCGGAGCGGACTGTATTGCCAACTACGACAACAATTCAGGGGCCGATTCCAGTGGCCTGTACAGCAGTAATTACGACAGCAGTGCGCGCGTGCTGGATATTGCCGATGCCGGCCAGTACCGCTACCTGCGCTTTCAGGGGGCGGAGGCCTCCCATGCAAATGTCGCGGAGATCGAGTACTTCGGCGCGAGCAATTTTGGCTACGACGACAAGACGCTGCCCTACCTGATAGCCAAAGCAGGCATTCTCAACGAGAGCGATTGGACTGTGGATAGCTGGCAGTACCTGATGGACGTGCTGACGGTTGCGCAGGCGGTAATTGCCGATCCGGCTTCCGACGAATCACTCTATGCCGATGCCACCGAGGCGCTGGACGAGGCCCTGGATGCATTAGTGCCGGCGGCCAGCCTGATCGATTTTCTGGTCGCGAGCGCCCAGGTCAGCGAAGCGGATGGCAGCATTACCCTGCTGGTAAGTCGCACAGGAGGCACTCTCGGCCCGGTATCGGCCGACTACGCCACCTTGGCCCAGACTGCGATTGCCGGAGAGGATTTTGTCCACACCAGCGGTGTACTGACCTGGACCGATGGCGATATGGAATCCAAGGCGATCCTTGTATCGCTGGTCGACGACGGCTACATGGAAGATGTCGAGGACTTCACCGTGAAGCTCGAGGCCACCGATAACGGGGTTATCGGTGACTCCGGCGAGGCCCAGGTTACCCTGATCGACGACGATTCCGATGCGCTGCCCGGGGTGTCGGTCAGCGATGCCTCCATGACCGAAGGCGACGGAAAATTGCAGTCTGCGGATTCAATGTCATTCGAGGTATCCCTGTCGGGCACCGCGCGGCAAATCGTGAAGGTCCTGGTCATCACTCGCGAGGGAACTGCCAGGGAAGGCAATGACTTTATTTATCAGGAAACTGCGGTGCGGTTCGAAGTCGGCGAAAAAAGCAAAATCGTTGACGTCACGGTGAGGGCGGACGACGAGGTCGAAGACGACGAACAGTTCACCCTGGAAGCCGCATGGGCCAAGGGTGCCGAAATCCAGGACGGAGTGGGTGTTGGCACCATCCTGGACGACGACTAAAGAGACGCGATAATTGGGTAGGATGGGCAAAGCGCAGCGTGCCCATCAGCGGCGGCTAGCCCATCCTACTTAAGAGAAAGCACGGTGTAGGAGCCTGCTTGCAGGGCCCTACAGAGAAACAGGAAAATTAGAGGGTTTTATTTCTGGCGAACGGGATGCATCGAGGTCTGTCAATAAGCCAAACAATAGCTGGCAGCTCCTTGAAGTCGATGGATGTGCAACTCCGGTCTCTACCGGATGCCCGACTCCCTGATGCCGCTGCGGATAGAGTGGTGATTCACGTTGTACCGCGGTGATCGCACCAACCACATAAGAAATGAGAGAAGTTATGTCTATAAAAAAACTGAAAATGATAGCCGCACTGCTTGCGGGCGGTGTATTCGCGGGGCTGTCGCTCGCGAATATCGCCCACGCAGACAGCGGTCCATCCGTCATCACGGACAATGTTGTCCAGATCAACGAAACCATCTCCCCGGAGGGTTTCAAACACCCGGGTATCCGCTTCACCAAGGAATCGCTGGAAAACCTGCGCACCCAGGTAATCGCCGGTCAGGAACCCTGGGCCAGCTACTACGAGGGTATGCGCCGCCGCTGGTGGGCGAGCCTGAATTATGGGCCCAGGAACCACGATGGCAATGGCTACCCTGCACACGATGTAATCAGCCACAACGGCTTGGTTGCCGGGTTTATTGATGACGCCCAAGCTGCCTTGATGCATTCCATACAGTATGTCGTCACCGGTGACGAGCGCCACCGCGCGAAGGCGATGTATATCGTCGGTGTCTATTCGAACATGAACCCGAATGGGGTGGAATATTTTGCCGACGTGCACATCAAGATGGGGCAGCCGATCTATCACATGACCGCGGCGGCCGAAATTCTGCGTGCCACCTCGACCACAGATCCGACGCTGGAGTGGACCGAGGAGTTGACCTACAAGTATGTCAACAATTTCCTGCAGCCGCAGATGGATGCCTATATCCGCAAGAATCACTACTTTATGAACCAGTACTCCTACGCCCTGGCCGGGAACGTGGCAGCGGCCATCTTCGCGGATGACCGAGCGGCCTACGAGGAGGCGGTGGAGTGGGCCACGGTGGGCTCCACGGCGGAAAACCAGGGCTGGGTGGGCTCCATCGAGCGCGTGTTCCGCCTGATGACCCACAACGATGAGACCGGCGAGCCGCTGGACGATCCCTATGTCCAGCTGGCGGAGATGGGCCGTGACCAGCCGCACGCGATCGGCAACGTGGACACACTGTTTATTATTTCGCAGATTATCTCCAGTCAGGGCACCAAAGTGGACCCTGTCGCGGGGACGATTTCAACGGCGGACAATGCAGTAGATCCGGTGCATTTCAGCGACGACGCGTTGCGCAAGGCGTTTATTGAATTCATCAAATACAATGTGGGTTACGATATCCGCTGGACGCCCATCGCCAACGACATGAAATCCGATGGCACCATCAATTCCATCTACAAGACCGTCAACGCCCAGGGGCGTGGCCGCCTGAATGGCAATGTCTTTAGCGCGCTCTATTACTACTTCAAGTACAGCGCCGGCTATGACCTGAGCGAGGGCGAGAACCGCTATATCCAGCTCGCCTACGACGCCAACCGCCAGGCGGGCTGGCAGAGTGTTCGCCGCGGCGACTACTGGGGTCCGCGGGAGCATGTCTACGACAGTGAGTTCTGGGCGCATCTGCCCGCGTCCGTCGCCGATACCTCGGTGCCGCCCCGCGGTGAGCCGCGGGAAACGCTCGATGAACCGCCGGCCTGGGGTCCGTCCCATTTGAGGGAATTCGAACTCAGGGAAATTGTGCTGGACGGAACTGCGGAGGAGGTTCTCGAAGAGGATCTCGGCTACCTGCGGGTGCAGGCCAACACCTTCGAGCCCACCAATTTCACCCTGTGGGGGGTGGGGTTTCCCTCGGGTGTCAATACGCTTCGCGTGAGAACCGATGGGCCGGCGCGGGTGGAGTTCTCTCGCGGCCACACGGAGGCTCCGACCTCGTCCCTGTATCTCCCCGACACCGGCGGCGAGTGGCGCTATGTACCGGTCGACACTTCCCGGCAAAATATCGGCGGCTCCTCCGGCCTGAAGTTCTTCCGGGTTTTCGGCGAAGAGGGTTCAGTGACGGTGGACTTTGACCACCTGAACAGGGATGAAGCAGTAACGGCTGCAGCGCCACAGTTCAGCAGCCTGTCCACCGAAGTCGTCAGCTATGCCGGCGGTGCCTTCGAGCGCGATTTCGCCGTCACCGCCGGGGCCACCGACGTGGTGTATTCCCTGGCTGGTGAAGTGCCGGCCAGTGCCAGCATCGATCCGCTCACGGGCGAGTTTCATTTCGCACCCGGCGCTGGCCAGAGCGGCGAGTATCGACTCCAGGTGGTTGCCGAAAACGATACTTACAAGACCTCCCACGCGGTGACTATCACCGTCGGCACCTCCGCCGAGGACGCGGTGGATCTGATTGCCGCCGCCCTGGATACGGACAAGCACTATGTTTCCGCCACGCGCCTCCCTTTCTATGAGGCCAAGGCCGCGGTGGAAAGCGCAATCCTGGAAATGGCACCCGCCGCGGAAATAGACGCAGCCTTGACCGAGTTCCTGGCGATCTCCAAACAGCTGCAGGAACTGAATCCGGTGATTGCAGAGGACGCGGCCAAGGACGATCTAGGCCCAGAGTCGGAAGGTGTGCGCCTGGACTATCCGAATATGGGCGTTGCGACCAACACCAGTCAGAACGGGCTGAATGTGCTCACGGATGGTGATCCAGGCACCTTCAACAGCCGCTGGGGCGACCCGTCGGTGCTTCTGGACTTTGGCGAGAAATTCCGTGTTCGGCCCACCGCCCTGCATATCCAGGCGCGCGGGGGCTTTCCGGAACGCCTGCAGGACGGTCGCCTGGAGGGTTCCCACGATGGTGAGAACTGGGTGCGCCTGACTGACAGCGCCGTTTACGGCGGGGATATGCAGCGCCTGGCGGTTTACCCCGAATACCAGAACACCATGTTCCGTTACTTGCGCGTCATTTCCTACCATTGCGCCTGCGGAGTCTTCGATCTCGGCGAGATGTATCTGTTCGGCGAGCGCAAGGAGATAGTCAGCGACCTGGCGACCGCCCCTGGGCGCTGGTTTGCCGGCGAAACCCTGGAGATTCCCGTCGCGGTCACGCCGCCTCAGGACGACCCGGTGGAATTTTCCGTGGACCTGCCCGCGGGAGCGGTATTCGATCTGGACAATGGCCTGATCACCTGGACACCCACGGCCGACCAGACGGGAGAGCAGACCCTGTCTATTACCGCCGACTACGGCTTCGCCCAGGTGGAAGATAACTTGTCGATAACCGTTTCCGCCAGCGCGAACGCCGCCATCGATGAGCTGCTGGCAACGCTTGATGCACCGGAAAGCTATTCCGATTCCAGTTGGACCATGCTGGCCCGGGCGGAAGCCGAGGCGCGCGATATTGCTGCCGACCCGAATATGACGGTCCAGCAAAAGTTGGAGTCTATTGCCCTGTTCGAGCAGGCGATGGAACTGATGGATCCCAAGCACACCGGCGATGAAATCGACACCGGGCGTTTCGCGACTATTCTCACTTCACACCCACAACGGGGCGCCCCGGAAGTTGACGAGAGCCTGGCGGGGTTGCCTGCCTTCGACGGCACCGGTGCCTTTGTGAATCTTGAGGCCTCCAGCGGCACCTGGGTTCAAGCGGACTTTGGTGACGGCCATTACGTCAGCCTGACCCGGGTGCGTCTCACGCCGCGCTGGGATTTTGGCAGAATGCTCAACAACGCCGTTATCGCCGGCTCCAATGACGGTGAGAACTGGACGACCCTGGCTAGAGTTCCGTACAACGAGTATCTCAACGCCACTTGGGATAACCATGTGACCACGCTTGAGGTGTCGGACGCCACGGCCTACCGCTATGTGCGTTTCTTAGGTCGCAACGGCTCCCACGGGAACGTTGCCGAGATTGAGCTGTTCGGCACCGGAGACTATGTTCACGATGACCTGACCCTTCGCTACCTGCATTTGAAGGCCACCACGCTGGATGCCGCTCACTGGACTGACGCCAGTTGGCAGCAGTTGCAGGACGCGCTGGCCCAGGCGGAGAAAGCTTCCGGCATATATGCGGTCACTGCGGCCACCGCAGCCCTGGATTCGGCGCTGAACTCGCTGGTTCCCGCCTCCGGCAACCTGAGTTTCGACGGCGTGCCGGACCGCTGGTTTGTGGGTGAGTCCCTGGAGTTTTCGATCTTCCCCGAGGGGATGGCGGATGCCGGCATGGAAGTCGAAGCCGCACTGCCGGCCGGCGCCAGCTTTGATCCGGTCACCGGCCAGGTGTCGTGGACGCCGGACAGTGAACAGGTGGGTGATCAAACGCTCGAATTTGACATCAGTTTCGATTTCTCGCTTTTGCGTATCAGGAAATCGCTATCGGTGACTGTTTACGCGGATGGCGCTGCGGCAGTGGATGAAATACTCGCAACCGTGGGCCTTCCTGAGCAGTACACCAGTTTCAGTCTGGATATGCTGGCGCGAGCCGAATCGGAGGTCCGGGAGATCGTTGAGAATCCCGAGGTGAACCCGTACAGGAAGTTGTCTTACCTGGAGTTGCTGGAGCAGGCGATATCGCTGCTTGAGCCTTTCAGTGATGACATCGATGTATCGGGTGAGGCAACCATCCTGGCTTCTCACCATAAGTGGGGTGATTCCTCTGTGGACGTCACGCTGAGTGGCCTGCCAGCCTTTGATGGTACCGGTTCCTTTGTGGATTTGCAGTCCGGCAGCGGCACCTGGATTCAGGCGGACTTTGGCGAGGGCCGTTACGTCAGCCTGACCCGGGTGCGTCTCACGCCGCGTTGGAATTACGGCAGAAGACTCAACAACGCCCGTATAGCCGGCTCTAATGATGGTGAAAACTGGACGACCCTGGCCAGAGTTCCGTACAACCACTACCTCCAGGCCACCTGGGACAACAAAGTGACCACCCTTGAGGTGTCGGATGCAACGAACTACCGCTATGTGCGTTTCTTCGGTCACAACGGTTCCCACGGCAATGTTGCCGAAATTGAGTTGTTTGGCACGCACAACTTTGACTATGACGACCGCACATTGCCTTACCTGGTCGCCGAGGCGGGCATCCTGAATGAGCAGGACTGGACTGCAGACAGCTGGCAGTACCTGATGGACGTGCTGGCGGTTGCCCAGGCGATGATCGAGGAAGGCGGTTCCGACGAGGCGCTCTATGCAGACGCCACCGCTATGCTGGACGAGGCCCTGAATACCCTGGTGCCGGCATTCAGCTACCTGGATTTCATCGTTGCAAACGCCCAGGCCAGTGAAGCCGACGGCAGTATCACCCTGCTGGTGAGTCGCACAGGAGGCACTCTCGGTGCAGTATCGGCCGACTTTGCCACCCTGGCCGGTTCCGCTTCCGCGGGCGAGGACTTTGTGGATACCAATGGCACGCTGACCTGGGCCGATGGCGATATGAAGTCGAAAGTGGTTGTTGTATCGCTGGTCGACGACGGCTACCTGGAGGATGACGAAGACTTCACTGTGAAGCTCGAGGCCACCGATAACGGGGTTGTCGGTGACTCCGGCGAGGCCCTGGTCACGGTGATCGACGACGATTCCGGTGCGCTGCCCGGCCTGTCGATCGGCGATGCCTCCCTGGTTGAAGGGGATGGAAAACTGCCGTCCGCAGCTTCGATGCAGTTTGAGGTGTCCCTGTCGGGCGCCGCCCGTCAACCGGTAAAAGTCCTGGTTCGTACCCAGTCGGGTACGGCGAAAAACGGTCGCGACTTTATTCCGCTGGGACGCGTGGTGCACTTCGCGGCTGGTGAAAAGAGCAAGGTCGTTGAGGTCCGGGTGAGACCGGACGACAAACGCGAAGGCGATGAGCAGTTCACCCTGGAGGCCATTTGGGCCAAGGGCGCCGAAATCCAGGACGGGGTGGGTGTTGGCACCATCCTGGACGACGACTGAACCGCTCGTCGTACCGGCGCAGAGCCTGTGCCGGTATCCAGGACTGTGGCTTCTGGGTTCCGGCTTTCGCCGGAACGACGAAATTGCGTTGTTGGGGGCGAACCTTGTGTTCGCCCCTACAGATCAGCAATTTTGTAAGGGCGAACCCTGTGTTCTCCCGGGCGGGCCTCAGGCCCGCTTGCCGGGGCAGGGCAATTGCATAAAAACCTGAAGGGTGCGGAGAGCGAGGTCAAATGCCACCATGGCGATTTGCTATTACCGCACCCCGACGGCAGCCAGAAAACCCACCAGCGGGAAGTTTATGATCGCGGCGGCTGAGGACCCTGTTTCATCCGGTAGCGCCGTAGTAATTGTTTGGAATCCCAGATTGTATCCGGCTTTCGGAATCGAATTCC